>JASFJX010000438.1:0-4228 GCA_050119385.1 Candidatus Thiodiazotropha sp.
AGAAAAACTTTACTTATCAACTATACCGTCAGCAGTCCAGATGGCTTGTGAAGGAGTTCTTCCAGAAAAGCCAATGTTTTTGGATGACTAAAAGTGAATAATAACAAATGGCTCATGTTGCTCCCTTCGGTCGCTGTAACCGCTCAAACAGCGCGCGGCCCCATAGCCAGGCGTTATAAGGCTTAGGCGGAGATTTATATGGAAAGCAAGTTTGTAGTAACTGACGTTGATGGCTGGCTGGGCTTGCCGAGTATAGAAATACCGGTGTTAAAGTCTGACAATGAAACAGGGACGGTATTTGAGGTCAAGAAGGTCGGCTTCGTTTTGGCAGATAAACAAGACTGCGAAGCAAAGGGAATAATCGCACCAGCAGCTCCAGGAGGAAAATCCGCATTGCCAACAGCGGTAGTCTTATTCGGCGACAAATATGAGTTATGCAGTCTTCCTCTAGAATTATCGGAATGGGTTCAACACTGCGTTGGGATGGCCCATGCCGGCATGAATGCATTCCCAACCAAAGTGGAATTTGGGGTATTGAACGGTCGTGCATATACCGAAATGCTATAAAAGCCTTATAAAAACGTATAACGAGACAAGGGGTCTAGTTAATAAAGCTGTTAGGCAATAAAAGTGAGCAGATTTGTATACTTTGTAGCATTACTTATTGTTTGTCCTCCGTTACTCGCTGATAATTTCTGTGACAAGGCTTACTGGGATGCCTCGTTAGTTATTGAAGAGAAGAAATGTTGTAAAAATGCAGAGTTAGGTAACGACGATGCGCAATTTGGATATGGACTTATATTACTCAGTGGCCATAATAGAGTGTCTAAACCAAAAGAGGCTATCGAATGGATCAAAAACAGTGCCAAACAAGGAAATCACTTAGCCCAGACTCTCCTAGGTCGAATGTTAAGTGATTCCCGTTTTGGTATTCCACTTAATTTTCCAGAAGCTTATGCATGGTGGGCCGTGTCAAATAATAGCAAATCAGCTAATGAATTATGGTTTAGGTTAACTTTAGAGCAGCAGGAAAAAGCAATAGAGCTCGCGAAAAAATATGCATCAATCAATTCTAGCAAATGAAGGTAATTGCCTAACCAGTGGCTCCAGTGGACGCTGTCGCTATCGCGCCAGCTCCACTGAGCCTGGTCGTTAATGTCCGCTCTTGAGGATGAATCGCTAGTATGTTTTCTCCACCAGAGGGTCTCTTTCGGTCGAACAGCAGACCATCTGAACTTACTCTGACTGTCTGATTGAGTCTGAATTACTACATAAAAGCTGTCTTAACTATGACTATCAGATATTACACATTTCTCCAAACCCAATCAGCGACAGCCCTATGAGCCTTCTCCAGCCGGTCATAGTAGGTGGTCCGACCATTCCCGGTCTGACGAATGTAGCGCTGAGCCTTCTCCAGCTCGTTACCGCTCTCCTCATATTTGTAGTGGATCGCCTGGCGCAGCTCAGGCTTGAGTGCCTTCACGGCCCGGTTACAGTGAGAAATGCGCCTGGTCATCATTACTTCCGGGCAAAGCGGTCCCTTGATACCGTTGCCGCTTTGCTCGGGTGATATCATGCGACCCTCGACCGACTTACTGGGGTAGCCGATGACGGACTGAGACATCATTCGGTCCTCGCGATCAGCCCAGTCCATCAGCAGATGTTTGACCCACTTGAGTTTATCGGGCCGCTTCATGTGGCGCTGGGCCTTCCGGTCAGTCTGGAGTAATCCTGCAGGATGTCGCATAAGGTCTGTTTCCTCTCGTCGGTGTTGGTGGTGGAATCGATCAACTCATGTAAGACATCCATTTTTTTGTTGATAGAACCAAAGATGACGCGGGGATCGACGGTAGTGTCTCCACTGCACCAGACCCGGACGCTGTCATGCTCAGGGAGGGTGTAGCACCCGTCTGAATCGCGCAGTAGGTCACCGTCGTCCTGCATCCTCCGCCTGGCGAGCTTCAGGGTGCTTGGTTTGATACCGGCGGCAGCGGCCTCGACATTGATCTGATTTGCCAGCAGCGGTCCCTCGCGCCTGAGCAGATCAATTATGAAGAGCATGGCCTTGTTCAACTGCGTTCCCGGCTTGTTCTCAACCTTGCGCTCCAGCTTCTCGCGCAATTCGGTTACCCGGTCCGGTGGCATCTTGGTGCATCCCGGCAAGGCGAAGTAGCCGTTACCGAAATGCTTGACCAGGCCGTCACGGACCATGCCACGCAAGACAACTTCGATGGTGTAGTCCTGTTGGATGAGATTGGCAATACTCTTGATCTCCCTTGGGAGCATCGGCCTGTCGTGGAGCCGCAGGATCTCGATTAAGCGTCGAGCGAGACGCTGCATGGTGTCAATCATCATTGCTGCAGCATCCTTTAATATCACTTTGGAAGTGACCGTATGGCTCGAACTTCGTCCAAGGCATCCATCGCTTTAACATTCTTCTACTCTCTTCAATCACAAAATGTAGTTACTGATGTAGACGCAGTAGCGTCTATAAGTTAACCGTGCATCACCTGGACGCGACGGATGGTTTCTGCCAGCATGGAAAGCTCATCCCCATGCACAGCCTGGAATTGTTCCGGTGCCTTGTGGATCGAGAAGTCTCCGGTGTGACACTCCGGACAAAGCGGGATGACCAGGGTGTGCTCTGCCCTCTCACTCATCCCCTGCCCGGTGCGAATGTGGTGGATTGCTGCCGGCGTGCCGTGTATCAGGCAACCCAGGGAGGCAACCTTGTCCATCCAGGCCTTCTCGAAAGTATCGGGGGCCTTGCTCATGCAAACCCCACTAACAGTTTCTCCAGCGCATGCTCCAAGTCCTCGCGGGTATAGTTGATGAGAATCCGCTTGAGCACCACATCGATGCAGGTGGAATAGAATTTCTCGAAGTGCTTCTCTTTCATCCGGCCGAAGCTGATCGACTTGGCCTCGATGCGAACCGAACCGTCCACGCGATAGGCAGCACTGTAGTGCCCGGCCAGGATAGTGAGGTCTTTGCGGAACCGTTCCTTGTTCTTCTCGGGTGTGACACCCTTCCACATCGGGTCTTGCAATTCGCCAGGCTCCCAGTGGTCGTAGGCGAAGTCCACCAGTGCCCACCACTTACGAAAGAACTTGACGTTTCGCGGAACGGTGTACTCTGCCTTAACGATCTGCCCGGTGTTCAGTGCATTGACGGCCCCGTAGTCGTCATCGTTGACAGCCTGCAAGGTGCCGTTGCCAGACTTGCGGAGAAAAATTTCAGTTGCCATTACTTCACCTTCTTGATCAGCTCAGAAATCTCGTTACCAGTGCCATCCCTATTCACGCTTTCCACGCCAGCTCGATCTGTTTCTGTTTCTGTTTCTCTGTCACTTCAAATCCCTCAGTCTGTTCATTTCGTCAACAAGATAACGGAGTCCATCCATTCCCCTGCTCTTTCGGATGCGGTCTTTTGCGTCATTCCATGCACGTGTTCCATTCACGCTTACCCAGGCGATCCACCACCTGGCTTCGCATTCGAGTCTCCAGCTCTCTGAATACCGGCCCTCAGTGCCGCACACCAATGCAGGCCGGTGCCCTTGTCGGCCTTCGGCTGTGGCAGGGCTTTGAAAGACCTGTGAAGCTGTTTGTTTTTCATCTGCCGCGAGCCCTTCTTGCACAGTTGCTTGAACTCCATCACCCCAGGCGGAAACTGCGGCGCTTCAGCGTCCAGCAGTTCCAGCCCGCTCCTGATTTGCTCTGGCGATAGATCCGCAAGGACGATAGCCCATTCATCCATGACCCGCTGTGTCTCCCTCTCGTCGTTTCCTCCGACTTTTGCAGTCCACAGGTTGTCATAGCGCAATCTCAACTTCTCGAAGATTCCCAGTATCCATTCCCTCTTCAGCCGCTGCCTCGGCGGCAAGGCGGCGGTAGAGATTCCTGTGCATTTCGTTCCTAGCTGCTGCAGGGCTTTGCTGTCCACGACTGCACCTACTAGGCGGCGGACTTGTTTCATTTGGCGTAACCTCCCAAGACTCTGTGTAGTGTTCGTCCGGACCGAAGAATGTTGATGCTTGCTTGACATAGCTGGTGTGCTCTTTGCCCTTGGCTCGGATGAAGTTGGCATAGCGAATGACGCCCAGGTGAAGCTCTTCAACAGTGGCTCCTGTCTTCAGCCTGGCGTTCCAGGCTTTGAAGGCGGACTTCTTGGGATTCCCTCCCTCTCGCTTCGGGTAGTCAGCCCAGGCGTCTTCAAAATCCTCCGTGTA
>JASFJX010000439.1:0-4223 GCA_050119385.1 Candidatus Thiodiazotropha sp.
CTACGACGCCAACACCGACACCGACACCGACACCGACACCAACATCGACACCAACATCGACACCGACACCGACACCGACACCGACACCGACACCAACACCGACACCGACACCAATACCGACACCAATACCGGCTGACGAGCTCACACTCACGCGAGCGCTCTCCGGTGCGCAGCAGTTCGTCGTGGTTGACGATGCCATAGATGGTGAAGACGTAGGTATCATTTTGGCTTACCCGGAGGCGGTTGAGGTTGGAGCCAGTCCCTCGTTCGAAGCCATCGGCGGTGATACTGATGTGTTCACTGTCAGCTCGACCGGTGCCATCACGGTAGCCGATGCCAGTGCCCTCGGCTCCTATGGCGATCCGGATCACGAACTCAGCGTGCGTGTCTCGAAAAGCGGTTATCAATCCACGGACATAACAGTCACAATCGAGTTACTGGACTCAACGAGCGCTAGCTTTTTTGATTTCTCGGCGGCCGATGATGGTGACGGAACGCGAGCGAGTCCTTACAACAACTATCGGGATATCGCTAACACCAATCTAACTTACCTGTTCAGGCGAGGCACGACGCTCGACCTCGGCACTAGTGGGATGGTTCACAGCGACGGCTACGACAACATCCTGGTGGCCAGCTATGGGAGTGGTGCGCTGCCCAAAATTATCGGCACCGGTGGTAGCAATCACCGGCTCGTAGGGGTCGGCCGCGGGAGTGATGGCTTCACCCTGCGCGATCTGGAGATCACCACCGACACGCCGAGTGACGATGGTTCCGCCTGGGTCGATCAGGCCGTCTATGGTTATGCTTACGGGGGCGCCTGGAGGAACGTGCGTATCGAGCACAACTACATCCATCATACCGGTGGTGTGGTGCTCATCTCGAATTCCCCGCAACCCAATGCCCACACAGCGACAGTCGCCTGGAACCATGTCCATGACATTCCGAGCGATGGGGTGTTCCTGCAGAATGTGGATGGTGAATCGCTCATCCATGCCAATCGTATTTACCGGGTTAATCTGAACTGGCACCACGTGGGTCACACCGAAGGCGAGGCCAATGGCGATGGCATTCAGACTGACGCCTTAGAGAGTACGATCGTTACTCGTAACTATATCGAGCGCACTTACACCGGAAACAAGTTTGGAATCATTGTCGGATCAGATACCGGAAGCTGGGTTGAGATCAGCGACAACTACTTCGTCAATGCCGTCGACGGCGAGATCGAGACCACCGGTGTCTACGTCTATTTCCCCGAAGGCCGGGTCAGCCGAAACTTTTTCGTGGGAGCAAATTACGGCGTCTATGCAAACCGGGATGGCGATGGCGTGGTGTATGACCATAATGTTTTCTATAACTGTCGTTCAGGGATCCATGACAACATTGCCCATATCCGCAATAACCTGTTCTATGGGGTTGGTACAACACTCACCTATGGCGCGAATGATTTCCATAACAACATCGTCTATCTGACCGAAGCGGGACAGGTCATCTATAACCACTGGGCAAGTATTGAGGCGGATAACAACCTCTACAACCTGGAACAAGCGGATATGTTCGGAAGCGCGGTCGACTCTCTGGCGGAGCTCGGGAGCGGGGAAGGGGACACTGTCATCGATGACCCGATGTTTATCAATCCTACAGACGGTAACTTTCGTGTGAGCGCGGGTTCCCAGGCCATCGGCACCGGTGTCGTCTACGCCGGAGATCAGACCGATTTCGAGGGTTCGTCGCTTGGTTCGCCGCCGAACATCGGCGCATTTGAATACAACAACGGTACGAGTCCCTGACGGGTGTAGGTCTTACAATGTAGCGGAAATTATCCCTATGTAGTGAGATGGTTATATGCCGATTGCCGAGGAGGTATTGGTCATATTTGTCAATGGCGGCGTTGCCGCCGGCCATTGGTGCCTATCGTCTGATCGGTTGGAAAGCCACTGTTTGTGACATGTTTTAAATGTTTAGAATTAAAGTCTATATACCATTCCTGGAATGACTTGGCCGGCATGGGGTGTCCCATTCCATACCCTTGCACTATGGAACAGCCTAGATCCGCCAGATACTGAGCCTGCTGGGTGGTTTCAACCCCCTCGGCGACCACGCGTAGACCGAAGGCCTTTCCGAGGCCTATCACACTGACAACGATGGCCTCATCATCCGGGTCATCGAGCATGTCGTGGACAAAGGATAGATCGATCTTTAGCTCTTCGATGCTTAGACGGCGCAGATAGACCAGGGAGGAGTAACCGGTGCCAAAATCGTCGAGGGAGAAGCCTATGCCCATATCGAGGCACTCCTCGATCACCTGTTCGATCGGTTCGAGCTTCTCAAGGTCGGTAGTCTCGACAATCTCTATCAGCAGGCGATTCTTGGGTAGCTGCGGCCAGTGAAGCCCAATTGCGTTGCGCAGGTCACCAATGAAGGTCTGGTACTTGAGATGGCGGGGAAAGATATTGATACTGATCGGTACTTGTATCCCCATATCGTGCCAGCTTTTCGCTTGGCGCACTCCCTGTTCCATGACCCATCGCCCCATGCGTAACGCCAGGCTGTCGTTCTCAATCAGAGGGAGAAACTCCGTGGGATTAACCAGGCCGAGTACGGGATCATTCCAGCGCAGCAGCGCCTCGACGCCGACGACCCTACCCTTGATGTAGTCCACCTTCGGTTGGTAATAGAGTTCAAACTCTTCCTTGTCGAGGCTGTGGGCTACCATGCTCAGGAGATCGGCCCGTGCTGATATCTGCCGTTCCAGGCGTGTGTCGAATATCTGGTAACGGTTCTTACCGAGCTGTTTCGCGGTATACATCGCATGGTCAGCGTGGCGCAACAGGCTGTCGGCGTCCACCTCATCGTCCGGGAAGAGGGTTACACCGACGCTGGCTGATATCGATACAGGCTCTCCGTTCAGCTGCATCGGCTCGGAAACCTTGTTGAGGATTCGCTCCAGCGCCCTGACGCAATCGGATTCGTCACCGATGTCGTTCCACAGCAGTACGAACTCATCCCCGCCAAGCCGGGCGACGGTGTCCTCGGCCCGCGACATCGACTCTAAGCGGCGTGCTATTTCGACCAGCATGCGGTCACCGCTCTCGTGACCAAACTGGTCGTTGATGGGTTTGAAGCCGTCGAGGTCGAGATAACAGACGGCAAGATTCTTACTGTGCCGCTTGGCATAGGCAATGGCGTGTGTCAGGCGGTCATCGAGCAGGCGCCGGTTGGGGATCGAGGTCAGCATGTCGTAGTGTGCGATGCGGTCGAGATCGGCCTCATGTTGCTTGAGACGGCTGATGTCTGTAAAGGCGCCCACATAGTGCTGGAGCCGTTCCTGTTCGTCCTTGACGGCGACAATAGAGAGCTGCTCCGGATAGACTTCTCCCGATTTGCGCCGGTTCCAGAGCTCACCTTGCCACTCGCCTTCGGTATTGATCGATCGCCACATCGCTTCGTAGAACTCAGGGTCTTGATTTCCCGCGCTGAGGAAGCCGGGATTCTTGCCCAGGGTTTCTTCACGTGTGTAGCCCGTGAGGCGGGTAAAGGCCGGGTTGATATCGATGATGCGGTTCTCGGCATCACTGATCAGAATACCCTCCTGGCTGGTGGCAAAGACACTGGCCGCCAGGCGCAGCCTCTCTTCGTTCTCGCGCAGGTTGCCTGTGGTCAACAGGCTGCTGAGGCCATCCGATAATCGACGGCCAATCTCCTGCAGCAGCCGTTCCTCGGCTAGCGTCCAGATCCGGTCATGGGAACACTGATGGACGCCGAATTGCCATGGCCGGTCGACTTTGGGACGTAGTGCAACCGCCATCAGCGAGCGGACACCCAGCTGTTCAGTGGTCTCAGGCGGGATTGGGCGGTCCGTTCCCGGGCCGATACGCAACGGGCCACTGGCTTCGAGCAAGCCACGCAGGGTATGCGAGATATGATCATCCATCGGTATCCGCTGACCGGGAGACAAGGTGGTGGGGTAATCGGGGTTGCAACGCTCCATGGGAATCCACCACTCGCTGGCGTCAGGATCGCAAGGGTACTGCAGATAGGCGCGATCGCAGGCAAACACCTCGAGCACGACTTCGAGCACATCGGTCATCATCTGCTCGAGATCGGCGGCACTCTGGATAGCTCTGTTGATCCGGTCCAGGCTTTCGAGAAAGTGCAAGTGCTTCCGGTGTTCCTGCTCCGCCTGTTTCAGACCGGTGATATCGATAAGGGAGACCAGCACCTTG
>JASFJX010000440.1:0-4210 GCA_050119385.1 Candidatus Thiodiazotropha sp.
ACGCCGCCGCCTGCCGCCGACTGGTCGAACTGCTCGCCCCCTATGGCCTGCACGACCAGCCAATCCTCACCGGCTACGGCCTGACAGAAACCACTATGGTGGCCACTGGGGTGCCCTGGGGTACGCCGCTGACTACCCGGCGCATCGACCGCCGTGCGATGACCGAGGACAAGCTTGCCGTCGACGCCCGCGCCGAAGCCAGCAACGCCACTGAGTTCACCTCGGTGGGCCCTCCCGCGGACTTCTGCACAGTCCGGGTGGTGGACGAGCAGCGCAACCAACTGCCGCCCGACCACATCGGCCTGATCGAGATCGCCGGCGAAAACGTGACACACGGCTATTACCGCAATCCCGAGGCAACACAACAGGCACTGCGCAATGGCTGGCTCGACAGCGGCGATATGGGTTTCATAGACAAGAACGGTCACCTCTACATCACCGGTCGTGCCAAGGAGCTGATCATCGTCAACGGCCACAACTACTATCCGTATGATCTGGAACAGATCGCTTTGCGCGTCCCCGACGCCGGCCGCGTGTTCAAGCACGTGACTATCTGCGGTTATTGGCATCTTGGCCGTCAGCGGGACGAAATCGCCCTGTTCTACGTACCTGCCCGGTTGCCGGAAGCCGAGATCGAGCAGACGCTGGCGAGCATCAACACACATATCGCCGACTATGCCGGCTTTCCTCTTGATCGCGTGGTGGAACTGTCCAACCGCGATATTCCCCGCACCTCCAGCGGTAAAGTGATGCGCCGGATGCTGACTGACCGGCTACTTACGGGGAGTTATGCAGACCGTCCCTCCCCCACCGAAGCAGCGGATTCTCACTCTGTGCGGGAAGACAGGCCACAGGAGCCACCGACTTCGCCTGAGGCAATCCACGCCGCGCTTACCGATCTATGGCAACAGGTCCTTAAGCTGGATGGACGCCGCTTCACCGACGATGACCATCTTTTCCACCTGGGTAGCGACTCGATCAAGGCCGCCCTGCTCCAGGGCCAGCTGGAGGAGCTGTTCCAGCTGCGGCTGGAATCCAACTTCCCCTACCTGAGGCCCACTTTCGGTGAGCAGGCCGCCTATTTCATCAACCGTGACCACAGCATCATACCGCCTGCCAGCGAAATGGAGACAATCCTGCGCACGGTGGTCGCCGACACCCTGGAGATAACGCCCGAACAGATCGGCGTCACCCACCCGCTGCTTCGCCTCTGTGACGACTTCCAGCGAATGACAGAACTGCTGTCCGAGGTGCGCCGTGTATTCGAGCTGTCACCCGATGCCGTGGTCGGCGGCAACACGATTCGCGAAATGGCCGCGAACCTGACCCGGCAAATGGAACTGGGTCAGCCGAAAACGCAGCACAGTGCATTTCCCCTGATGAATTTCCAGGAGACCCTCTACTTCCATCTGAAGGGTTTCGTCCGCAACGAACCGTCCCGCCTGAGCTGCTTCATCTTTATTGATCTGGCCCTGGAAGGTGACTTTGAAGCCGAGAGACTGGCGCGCGCCTTCGATCACACTATCGCCGAACACCCTGTGCTGAGGGCCATCATCGACGAAAGCGGTGAGCGGCCTCACATGCGGGTGCTAGAGCAGATCGCCCCCTTCACCCTCAGCAGCGTCGACCTGCGCGGTATCACACCGCAGGAGCAAGAGCAGCGACTGATCACACGAGGACGCGAACTGAATGACATCCGCTTCGATGTCGCCCGCTGGCCGCTGTTCCTGTGCGAGTTGTACCGCGTCGGCGATTACGAGTACCGTCTGCTCTTCCACATCGACCACCTCCTCGTGGACGGTTTCAGCTTCATGCACCTGCTCGAAGCTGTGCTGGTCCAGTATGATCGCGAGTCGGCTGGGCTCCCTGCATTGGAGCGGCAAACAGACACTCTGGAGTTTCGCGACTATGTACTGATCGAGCGCTTCCGCCAGCGCACCCGCAGCTACGAACGCGACATGGCCTTCCAGATGGGTATCTTCAGCGACCTGCCGCCGAAGGCAACCCTGCCGTTCAAAGGCGACCCCGCCAGCATCGATCCGGTACTTTTTGATACCCACTACCAGATGCTCGCAGCGGATACTGTCGACAAACTGAACCTGATCGCCCGTTCGCACGGCGTCAGCCTGAACTCGCTGCTACTGGCCGCCTGGTTCAAGCTGGTCAATCTCTGGTCAAACCAGAGCGACCTGATCATCAACATGCCAGTATTCAACCGCGAGCAATACTTCGCCGGCGCCCGCGCCGTGATGGGCAGCTTCATCGACATCTTCCCGGTACGCATCCGCACTGCCTACGCCGAGCCGCTGATGGTCATCGCCCGCAAAGTGGAACTCTTCACCCGGGAGCTGCTGCGCTCGCCGGTTTCCTCCATCGACCTTTCCCGCCGCCTGGCCGAACGTGACAGTGCCGCCGCTGCATCAATGAGCAACCTGATATTCTCCAACTCCATCGGCGTCTTCGGCGGAGAGTTCCACCAACTGAACGGCGGTGAGTTCGGCCAGCTGAAGGGCATCAAGGTAAGCCGCCCTCATTTCCGCACCGGCGCTCCGGGTACCTTCATCGACCTGGTACTGTACGACTACGAAGGCGAGACCTATATCAATTGGAACTACATACGCGATCTGATGGATCCGGGTTTCATCGAAACCCTGGCACACCAGTTTGGCCACCTGCTGAACGACCTTTGTACCGCAGACACGACCAACACGCTGGAAACACCCTTCACCGGCGAGGGACTGCTGCTCCCGCACCATCGTGATCTACTCGAACGACTGGTGGTCCCGCCCACCCCCTATCCCGACGCAACCACCATTCAGGCCGAGATCGAGGCGATCGTCGATGCCAATGGGGAAGCCACGGCCCTGACCTTCGAGGACGAGCAGGTCAGTTACGCCGAGCTGGATCGCCAAGCCAACCGCGTTGCCCACGCACTGCAGGGAATGGGTAGCGGCCGCAACCATTTCGTGGCCCTACTCTTCACCCGCTCCAGCGATATGCTGGCGGCACAGCTCGGCGTGCTCAAGACTGGCGCCGCCTATGTTCCCATCGACCCGGAGGTGCCACAGCAAAGGCTGAGCTACCTGCTGCGCGACAGCGGCGCAAGGGTCTTGCTCACCCAGGCACGCCACTTAGACGCAGTGCTGGAGGGCGGCGCAGAGCTGGAGCGGATCATTCTGCTCGACACGGAGGTTCTGCGAGCGGATTCCCCTGCTGACGAAGAGGGCACCGTCTTATTGGGACGCGACTTCATCAACGCGCAACCGGACAACCGGCCAGAGACGGAATCCGGTCCCGACGACCTCGCCTACATGATCTACACGTCAGGCTCCACCGGCGAGCCGAAAGGGGTGATGGTTCGTCATCGCAACATCCTCAACTTCCTGCACTGGGTGCACCGCTACTATTCCCTCGGCCCCGCCGACCAGCTTGCCCTGGTCACCTCCTACTCCTTTGACATGACCCTGGCCAGCAACTGGGCATCACTGATGAGCGGCGCCACCTTGCATATCCTGGATAATGACAAGACCCGTGACGTGGAGACGCTGCTGCGCTTCATCAGCGACAAGAAGATCACTCTGCTCAACGTCACACCCTCACACTTCTCGCTGCTGGCCAGCGCCCGCGCCTACCTCGACCTGCCGCCGCTGCCGATGGTCGAGGGAATGCGTATCATGCTCGGTGGTGAGACCATCAGCCGGACCGATCTCAACCTCTGGCTGGAGCACTATCCCGGCCACCGCTTCATCAACGAGTACGGCCCCACCGAGGCCAGTGTCGCCTCCAGTTTCTTCCCCATTCCGGTCAACACCATGAACCGGGTGGAGCTGGACGTCATCCCCATCGGAGGCCCGCTGGATAACAACCGCCTTTACATCGTGGACGGCAATGACCGCTTGTGTCTGCCAGGGGTCGCCGGCGAACTGTGCATCGGCGGCGTGGGGGTGGCGGCCGGCTATCACAACAAGCCCGAGCGCACCGCCAAATCCTTCGTGTCCGATCCGTTCGCCGGCGACGGCTCTCTGATGTATCGCACCGGTGACCGTGCGCGACTACGGGAGGACGGTAATATCGAGTTCCTGGGCCGGGAGGACCACCAGATCAATCTGCGCGGCTACCGTATCGAGGCGGGTGAGGTTGAGGCGGCGCTGCGTCGCCACCCGGACATCACCCAGACCATCGTCACCACCCGCCCGGATACCGTCGGCGC
>JASFJX010000441.1:0-4196 GCA_050119385.1 Candidatus Thiodiazotropha sp.
TATGCCTCGCAAAACAAAACAGCAATGGCAATCGTTGATAGCCGGGTCCGAAAAAACGCGGTGTATCACAGGCGGCATTCTGTCATCTGTTTAACCATGGCTCATCGAAAGCATATCGGTCTGTCCGAGTAGATAGAGTGTAACAATCCACCGTGCAGTCAACCTTGATTAGTTCACATTTTGGATAGGCCAATTGTTAATTGACAGTCGCATCACTCTCGGCTATTTGGCTCAACATATTCGAGTAATAACATACGCAACGCTAAGTCGCGCATCAGCGTTCCCGATGCGCTGCCCCGAGAAGACATCATCCACGACCTTCCCGATTCAGAGAAAATTATCCACATGATGGTTCATGACTCAAAGTCATTGGCAGTGACGATCATGAACAGCTGGATATTATTCCGGCAAAATAAAAGCCTTTTGCCATCGTCGATTAAAAATATGCGTGCCCATGTTGCGCTGGACATATAGTTACTGCAACCCAATTCAAGCAACCCATTGAGAAAAGTGTTGCTAGCTCTAGGTTGCTGGCCCATATCGTTACACATAAATAGGTCGATGCTTTGCCGCTATATCGACAAAGCGACATGTTCAAACGCATCGGCATTGAGCTGGATAGAACAAACCTCGCTAACTGGATGTAAAGTGTGGCCACTTACTTCAACCACTGATAAACCTTCTGACGCAATATCTGCAAATCCAAATACTACTACAGCTGGATGAAGCCACCTTGCAAGTTCTCGGTGAATCGGGTAAACCGGCCAAAAGCAACTTATGGCGAATGTCGGCTTTTAGTGATCAGCCTGCGTGTGTTTGCCACTATTGGTATAATCGATCTAAATCAGTTCACCTAGAGCTGTTATACGAGCAGACCTGGCCTTAGCATTTAACAAAAAAGGTTTGCTTTAAATTAAAAGAATAAGCGACTTACTATTTGGTGAAAAAACTGGTTATTTAGTAAAAAGCCGGACGGGTGCATGCGCTAGCGCAAATATTTACAGCCTCATCGAAACTGTAAAAGTCAACAAGGTTAGGGTCTATGAGTATATGTCGTAGATTCATTATAAAAGCACTACCTAATGCGAAAGGCATTGAAGATATTGAAGCATTGTTATCTTGGAATGTTGTTTTGAAATTGGGCGTGGTTCGATTCGCGCTTACTATGGGAGTAAGGGACGTTTGTGATTCGGCTGAGTGTTACAGAATTTACCGCTTGGCCCACTAATTGCTCAGCCGCCGATTCACTCACTCGGTTAATCTTAATCCGTTCTATCTGGTCTGCCCGTGCCGCGACGACATTGATATTGAATGTACTTAACGGAACAGCAGTGATTACTTTTGTAGGAATATCAATGGAATGGGTGAAATTTTTGTTGTTGTTTGAGGAGTTGGGGGCTGTTGGTTGGGTGATGTGGGCGTAAATGATGTTGTTTTGGCCGGATTGCTGCATTATCGCAACGGCAGCCGATAACATGACAATTGATTGATAATTGTCAAACAAAGTTGGGCAATTTATAGGGTATGCTGTCTTCAAGAAGGGTTTAATGTCCATTGCGGATTCAATGTCGAACCCCACATGCAGAGATCTCATTCGTCGGGTTAGTCTGCCATCAGTTAACTCTTTTCATCCGGATGAAATGCACAATGGAGGGTTGATGCGTAAAGCACACCATTCAATGCGGCTATTTGTGGTCCTATTTATTTGCTGGCTGTTACTGAATAATTCTTTGGCCCCGGATGTCCTGATTGTGGGCGTTGTGGCCGCATTCCTGATTACGTTGATTTTTCAGAGTGGACGAAGTGTTCTTTCCGACCTCAATCTCACACCTCGCGGCCTCGGCACCGCGGTGCTCTTCATTCTCTATTTCCTCAAAGAGCTGATTAAATCTAACATCCGGCTTGCCGCCATTGTGTTGTCACCAGCCTTACCGGTGAATCCGGGTATCGTCAAGGTGCGCACCAAGCTCAAGAGTCCTGTAGGACGTATGATGTTGGCCAACGCGATAACCATGACACCGGGCACCCTTACCGTCGAACTTCGAGACGAATGGCTCTACATTCACTGGGTGACTGTTGAGTCGCTTGATGTGGAGGGCGCAACCGTCAATATCGTCTCCCGTTTCGAGCGCTACCTTGAGGTGATGTATGGTTGACGCGCTTATTTTAATGGCTGCTACCCTGACGGGACTGGCCTTTGTGTTGTCTCTCTGGCGTTTCTTTATCGGCCCGTCAGCGCCTGATCGGGTGGTAGCCTTCGATGTGTTGACCATTATTGCGGTCATGGGCATTGTTCTGACGGCCTTGATCGAGGAACGCTACATCTACCTCGACGTGGCATTGGTGTATGCGCTTCTTTCTTTTCTTGGTGTCATTGCCGTAGCGCGCTATCTGGAGCGGGGGCTGTGATGTTTGACGACACTCCCCTGAATATCATTGGCAGCCTATTACTGTTTTCCGGCGCCACCTTCCTGTTCTTGGGTGGACTGGGATTGGTGCGCATGCCGGACCTGTTCAACCGCATACAGGCCGGTACCAAGACGACCACCCTCGGCATGTTGCTGATACTGGTTGGCATCGCTTGCTTACAGCCTGAGTGGGGGGGCAAGCTTTTGTTGATCAGTCTGTTCATACTCTCCACTAACCCGCTATCGTCGCAGGTATTGGCGCGTGCCGCGCATCGTATCGGCATAAAGCAATCCGAAAAGACCCTGGTGGACCGTTTGGCGGACGATATGGTAGAACCGCCGCAATGATTAGTATGCTGACCCTCATGACCCTATTGTTGGCGTTGGCCATCATCGTTGTCGCGCTGGTGTCGATACTTACTAAGGCGTTACCGGTGGCCATTCTGGCGGCAGGTCTGGTTGGCCTGTTTGCCTCAGTGCTGTTCGTCATCCTTGCCGCGCCCGATGTGGCAATGACTCAAGCCGCTATTGGCAGCGGCCTAACCACATTCCTGTTCTTCTTCGTGCTCGGGCGCGTACGCGGCATGGGCAAAAATGTTAATGCGGAGGACGAATTTGATTAAACGCTTGATAGCCCTTCTGCTGATGCTGGTGCTCGGCGCCGTATTCTGGCAATTGCTAAGCACCTATCAGCCGGATACCGAGCTTAATCTTACCGGCCGTTACTATGCCGATCACACCGCCGACGATCTGGGTGCGGCCAATATCGTCACTGCCATTATCGTTACCTACCGCGGACTCGATACCCTGGGTGAAGTCACAGTACTCTTTCTCTCCGCCGCTATCGTCGGTCTGGTACTGGCCAGCGGGCATCAGCGCGAAAAGACAAGACGACAGCTCACGCCGGTGGGGGAATTGCTAACCAGTGGTACACGACTGCTAGTGCCACTGTTCATGCTGCTGGGCGTCTACATCTTCGTGAACGGCCATTTGACCCCGGGTGGCGGCTTTCAGGGGGGGGCTGTTATCGCATCGGGCGTGTTGTTGATCCTGTTGGCCGATCCAGTCAAACATCTCAGTCATCGTGTGATAACCATCGTCGAATCCCTGACCGGTTTTTTTTATGTAAGCATCGGCGTGTTGGGTTTATTCCTGGCCGGTGGCTTTCTCGATAATCGCATCCTGCCCCTCGGCGAGTTTGGGCAACTCTTCTCGGCGGGCGCCATTCCGCTGATCTATTCATTAATCGGCCTTAAGGTCGGCGCCGAGTTTTCCTCAATGCTGACTGACTTTTCCAAGACGGAGGAACTGTGATTGCGCACATCGTCATGGCAACCGGCTTTACCCTGATCCTGATCGGCCTCTATGGTGCGTTGACCAACCGTAATCTGATGCGCATGATCGTCGCCTTTACCCTTAGCGAAGCGGGTGTGCATATGGTCCTCGTCTCTGTCGGTTATATGACCGGGCGTACCGCGCCGATCCTCGATCAGGCTGTACCGGCTGGCGAAGCCGCCATACGCATTATCGATCCCCTGCCGCAGGCGCTGGTACTGACCGCCATCGTCATCGGCGTCGGCATTACGGCCCTGATGCTGGCCTATGCCTACAAGCTGTTTGAAAAGAAGCGTACCCTCGATATCGGCAGATTCACGGAGCTGAAGTGGTGAGTGCAATATTTATCATCGCCGCACCCCTGGCCGCCGCCTTCCTGCTGGGTCTACTCAAAGAGCAATGGCGATCTGCCGGCTACGTCCTTATGCTGGTCACGCTCTGTTTCATGTCTTG
>JASFJX010000442.1:0-4188 GCA_050119385.1 Candidatus Thiodiazotropha sp.
ATTAGCAACATATTAGATGCTGGTTTGATTATAAGAATTATTAATAAGGACAGGAAACGATAACCTCAGACAGAATCCAAGATGTTAAACTTGACCCATGGGTTGAATATGGCAGATAACAAGATTTGAGGTATGTTGAAGAGGTTATCAAATTGCATGTTGGGCAAAGGAAGCTAATACGATAATGCAGATATGGAAAGATTATATTCATAGATCAGAGCCTGATACTCACCAGTGTTATAATCACAAAGAATTGTATGTGACAGCTAACACGTATCAAGTATTACGACGAGACAGCCGGCAAGACATCCAGCTTCTTAACCAGCAAATTAACAACACCAGGGCAGACAGTAAACGATTTCCATCGCTATGGTTGGCAGGCGGAAATTATTTTCCAAAGGATCATTCATTATCTGTTAATCACATGCTTTTTCGGCACTTCCGAGAATGCCGTGAAGATTCAGATATAACCCGCTTTCTCCGACTAAGTATTGGTTGTCATCGTCAAAAAGCAACCCAAAGTCACTGCCGATCTCTATGCAGTATTACGGAATTATAACCTCGTACTGTTCAAGCAATTACCAATGGAGTAACTTTTTGAAGCGAAGATTATAAATGCTAGGAATGCCATATGGATAGATAACGGAAATGATAAGAAAACTTTACAGGAGTTTTAAGCCGTCATGACTTTACCTATACACCGCGACTACAAATTGCTAAGAGATGCCTACGCCTGCCGCTGTGATGAAAGTGGGATGTACGATCAATTTCTTATGCCGGTCAAAGCCAAAGGTATGTGGATCTGGTTCGAGGGGGATCCTGAGCCCTATATGGACCTTGTAATGAATTACTGCTCAGTGAATTTTGGACACTGTTATCCGCCGGTTGTTAAGATCGTACAAGATACTGTCAGCCAGGTGGACCAAATTCATTCCTTTCATTCGAAAGATAAACTTGAATTGAGTGAATACCTAGTAAAAAAGGTTGGCAGTGACCAGCCCTATAGCGTTTACTTTAATATCGGCGGCTCAGCCGCGGTCTCCGATGCCTTGCGGCTTTGTCGCTATGCTACCGGCAAGCGATATATTATCTCGTTCGATGGATCTTTTCACGGTGTCAGCGAGGCAGCTGCGTCCGTTGACGACGACCGCCTTGTTCATAAGGGGCAATTCGGAGTCTCCATTGGTGATTATACCATCTCCGTCCCTTTCCCGAGTAAGCAAAACAATATAAGCGTCGAAGAGTCATTGGCACACATTGAAGACTTGATCGCAGAGTATGATGTTGCCGGTTTAATCGTTGAGCCAATACAAGGTGCTGGTGGCTTTGTGATTCCTGAAGATTCATTCCTGCCGGAATTAAGCAAGCTTTGCAAGCGTCATCAAGTCAATCTCATCATTGATGAAATCCAGGTCGGATTCGGGCGTGCTGGTTCTTTCTTTGTCTATCAGCAATACGGCATTGAAGCCCCGGATATCGTTTTGTTGTCGAAATCCATTGGTGGCGGCTACTTTCCTGTCAGCGCTGTGATCGCTAGATCCGATCTCTACTCCAAAGTGCCTAATCGTGGTACTGCCTTCCAGACCACGTTCAATAACAGTTCATTTGGTTTGCGAGTCGCTAATCAGTTGATGCAGCTAGTCGAGAAGGAAAAGCTTTTCGATGACGTCTTGGAGCGGGGCGAATTGTTGCTACATAAGCTTGAATTCCTTAACGATAGTCCCTATTTTGAAAACCTGCGTGGCATCGGGTTCGCCATTGCATTCGACGTAATCGATCCGGTATCTCAAACGCCTTCTGACCGACTTGCTAAAAAATGGATGTCGGCCTGCCTAAAGGAACACGTAATTATCTATGCCTGTGGGGTTAACTTCAACAGCGTTAAGATTATCCCGCCCATCGTGATCAACGAAGAAGACATGGACCTGATTGTGGAACGGCTGCAGCGATGTCTGGAACATTTTCATGCGCTAGAGGGCTGACTCGAGATGAATTTATTGTATATCGGCGTCTGTAAGGAGAATCTCAAGCAGTATTATCCAGCTTACATTCCGGGCGTGTTTTTGGATAAAGATTTTACAGAAGAGGAGCTACTCACTTTGGTGCATGAGCAAGACATCGATGTGCTGATGGTCGATGTTATTCCTCTGAGGTTCACGAAAGCCTTATTACAGCGACTCCAAGGCAGAATCAGACAAATCAACTTCCTCTATCAGTCTATTACATCGTTAATCGACGTGGAAGCAGCCCAAGAATGTGGTATCAAGATCACGAAGTTACCCGACGATGTCTATTGCAATGAAGTGGCAGAATTTTCCATGACCCAATTATTGTGCGCCTGTAAGGGAATCCTACAATACGACAGGTCCATGCGTCATGGAGAATGGAACCAGGCTGCGAACACGAACCGCTCCCTGCAGGGCAAGACTCTAGGCATCGTCGGATTCGGCAATATAGGCCAACGTATCGCCGAGCTCAGTCAAAACTGGGGCATGAAGATACTCGTTACCAAGCGCGACCTCACCTCTCATCCATCTATCCTGAACATAACCTGGGTCGAGTTCAATGAGTTGCTCAGGCAGAGTGATTTCGTAATCTTTGCTCTACCCCTTTGTCCAACCACCTACCGTATGCTTAATGCCGACAATATCGACCTGTTGAAGGATGGGGCTATCGTTATCAATGTTTCGCGCGGTGATATTGTTGATGAAGAGGCCATCAGTGCCGCTTTGTCGACAGGCAAATTGGGAACATACTGTAGTGATGTCTTCTCCCGTGAGCCGTTAGGGCAAGATCACCCGTTCGCAGCCAGCGAGCACACGATCCTGTCACCTCATGTTGCCTGGGTCACTGAAGAAACTCTCAGAAGGTCCTTCCAACTCTGGTCTGAACAGGTAAACCCAGAGATGGACTCTATTGCGCCACCCTCCCGTGCAGTATTGTTACCCTCTAAAATACGATGAGACGAGTCAACAGCCGACACAACGATGATCACCTGTGCATGCCTGAAGGGGCAGTTGCCAATAGTCAGGTAGACGCAGACATTTGTTACCCTCTTTCGCCGCTTCAGGAAGGGATGCTGATCCATTCCCTTGCCGAGAAGGGGGTTGGCATGTATGTGTCCCAAGGTGTCCACCTGTTCAATGCGCTCAATATTGAGGCCATGAAGCAAGCCTGGCAGCAGGCAGTCGATCGCCATGAGGTATTGCGTACCTCATTCAGCTGGGAAGGGCTGGATCAGCCACTCCAGATAGTCCACCCCAAGGTCGATGTTCGGATGGAAATCCACGATCTGCAGGAGCTATCCACTTGGGAACAGACGATCAAGCTTCGCGCAATCCTGACCAAGGATCGAAACCTTGGCTACGATCTGACCCAGCCACCCTTGTTCCGACTGATACTGGTTAGGCGTTCGGCCGATTCCTACTATCTGGTCTTCAGCCATCACCACCTTTTGCTCGATGGCTGGTCAAATCCCATTCTTCTCGATGAGGTACGTGCTTTTTATCGTGCGAATCTGGGCGACAATCAAGTCGTGTTGGCTCAACCTCAGCCTTTTCGACGATATATCGAATGGCTGCAGAACCAGCCACTGGAGGATGAAAAGCAATTCTGGCAGGAGTACCTTAAGGGGTTTCGGCAGAGCACGCCATTACCCTATGACCTGGGTGCGCATCGCCAAGCGGGTTATCCCCTGAAATCCGAGGAGTGGCCTTTGGAACTCAAGGGACCCGCGTTCACTAGCCTCAAAACTGCCGCCCAGCGATGTCACGTAACCTTGAATACCATGATCCAGGCAGCCTGGGTTTTACTGCTCAGCCGTTACAGTGAGCGTGACGAAATCGTGTTTGGCTCTCTGGTCTCAGGACGTTCATCGGTCCTGGAAGGCATAGAGCACATGATTGGCATGTTCCTCAACACTTTGCCAATGTTAGTGTGTGTCGACCGTAAGGCCCCATTGAAAGAGTGGGTAAAGTATGTGCAACAACAACAAAACGCTTTGCACGAACACGAATTCACCCCGTTGAATCTGGTCCGGCGCTGTAGCGAGTTGCCACGGGGGAGTCAGCTGTTCGAGTCCGTGATAGATACCAACAATACCCACCAACCCCAGAGGGAAGGGGGCGGTGACGAAGCTGGTGACGCCATCATGGCTCCTATCAACCAGAGCATGCCTCTGCTGTTGTT
>JASFJX010000443.1:0-4183 GCA_050119385.1 Candidatus Thiodiazotropha sp.
AGAATGGATGTCTTCAACTTCATTGATGTGAGCGAAATAATGTTCACTTAGCGGCAGGCCTCTTTTTATCAGTTCAGAATCGAGATAGAGTCTGCCAAGTAGATGGCCGCTTGGAATGGTTATTGATTTTCCTTGCAAATCTTCGAGTCTGGAAATATGTTGCTTTTTCCGGGTAACCAGGAGTGTTTTCTCAAAGCTGTCCTGGCCAAATGTTAATGCATATACATAATCTGGATTGACTAAGTGCTCCATTGCGAAATAATCAAAAATATTGACGAATACAGCATCAAGACGATTCTCTGACATATCGAGCTTCAATTCTTCTATATCCAAATATAATTTTATTTCTGTCGTTATGCCAATCAGTTCTGAGATCTTCTTGATGACCATATTGGTGGCAATGGTCGTATCCGTTGCATCGGCAGAGTACAGGACTTTTTTCATGCGACCGAAATAGCCGATATCGGATGTTTCGGTCTGATAGCGATCTTGTAAGGGTGTGGTACCGGCGAGGGTTGCTGTGAATAGCACAAATAACTTAGTCAGACAATGTTTGATAAATCGATATTTCATGGCTTGTAATGGGTTGGACTCTTTATGGCCTGAAGTGGTTCGTTATTTTCTGTCTTGTTTAATGCGATGGTGGTCGATCAAGGTCACATTGGCTTTATTGATCAGTGCATCAAGTTCGCTAGCGCTCATGGGTTTATGAAAAAAGTAGCCCTGAATCAATTTACAGCCGTGCGCTCTCAACCATTCAACCTGGGCAGGATTTTCAACGCCTTCTGCAATGGTCAGGATTTCGAGGTCTTGGGCCAGTGAGATAATGGAATTAGAAACAGCGATGGTTTTGCGGTCATGGGGTATTCTGTTAATGAAGGATTTGTCGATCTTTATAACATCGATAGGCAGCTCGGTGAGGTAACTGAGCGATGAAAAGCCGGTACCGAAATCATCAACAGCCAGAGCAAACCCCATTCTTTTCAGTTGATTCAGTATGGGAAGGTTCTTACCCTCTTCATTCACCAGGGCATGCTCGGTAAACTCAAGTTGAATATGGTGAGGTGAAATATCGTAATCGATAACCGTTTTGTGTAATCGCTCGGCAAAATGATTATCTAGCAGTTCTCTACCTGACACATTGATGGAAACGGTTATATTGAAATCCCATGCTTTGATCTGTTGGCATACTTTGTCGAAAACCCACTCGCCGATCTCGCTGATCAATCCCGTCTGCTCGGCGATTGGGATGAATTTTCCAGGTGGTATCAAACCACGTTTAGGATGTTTCCATCGCAGCAGGGCCTCGCAGTGCTGGATTTCACGATTCTCACAATCCACAAATGGCTGATAGACCAGATAGAGTCCTGAGGCGGCAACTGCCTGTCTAAGTGAACTCTCGATGTCGAGAAATTCACGAATGTCGTAATGCATTGCTTTGGTGAAGAAGCAGAATGCATTTTTACCGCTTTTTTTTGCTGCATACATGGCGGTGTCGGCATTCTTGATCAGCTCTTCTGTACTGAGTCCATTGTCAGGATAGACGACCACGCCAATACTTGCACCGATTCGTAGCTCGCGGTCATTATAACTGATAGGTGCCTGGAAGCGTTTCAAGATGGCATCTGCAACCCGGCTGATCGAATTTTTGTTCTTAACACCCTTGATAATGACAGTGAATTCGTCGCCGCCCAGGCGGCATACAATATCGTCACTGCGAAGCGCATCCTGGATTCGCCAACCGGCCTCAGCCAGTACCATATCGCCAACCTCATGACCAAGGGAGTCGTTGATAATTTTGAAATTATCCAGGTCCAGAAACATGATGGCCAATCCGCTGTTTAAGGCTCCCGGTTCTTCGAGCGCGTCGGATAGGCGGTCCATGAAATAACGCCGATTGGGCAACTTTGTTAATTTGTCGTTGTAGGCAAGAACCTCCAGCTCTTGTTCAAGCTGTTTGCGCCGGGTGATATCAGAGAGTGTGACAAAAAAACCGCCACTTTCGACTTCATCGATATCGAAACGCTCGATGCGCATGATCATGTATATCGTTTCATGTTTTTGTTTGCTGATAGTAATGTCTGTCGACCAGTCATGCTGATCTGCATTGGAGAATTCACAAGTGATTTCGTGTTGCTTCTGCCTGCCGACTTTTAAGTGATTGAGGAAAGTAAAGAGTGACATGTCATTGAAGTAATCATCAGGCTGATTGATGATTTTTTTCATGGCTGCGTTGACGAAAATTATCCTATCGTCATTATCGAATATGGCTATGGCATCATTGGTGTCTTCGACCAGGCGTGCCAGGCGGCGTAGATCCCGGGTGCTTCTGTCGAGACTTTCTGCCATGCTGTTTAGGGTGTTTGCCAGTACGCTCACCTCACCAATTGCATTTGTAGGTGCACGGGCGGTTAATTCACCACTTGCCAGTCTGTTGGCAGTCTCTCGCAGTTTACTTAGTTGCTGTCCGAGTCTCAACGAACTACCGTGCAGCAGTAAAAGAGATATGGAGACCAGTATGATGCTGAAGATAAGCACATTGGTGAGATAACTGGCTTTTAAAGCTTCATACTCTATGGCAGGTAACCCAAGTGAGAAGGTTCCCCAGTCGAGTCCGCTGATATTAACCGGTTTGGTAAATATGAATTCGTTGATCTCTGAATCAGTATCAGTGCTTTTTACCTGTTCGATTGTATAGGGTGATGTGGATTTGATTAAGGAAAGGTCAAAGGATTGGTTTAAAGTGTCGACCTTCCATTCATCGCCGGTGAGTTTGATTCTGATCCCTTCTTTTGAGGTAAATGTTACAAAGGATATTTCGGGTGATTGTTCCAATACTTTTCTGACATAAGAGATAACGAAGCTGTAATCCTCGGTGTATAGTGCTTCACTGCAGGCGGCAATGGTTGATTGGGCGAATGTGTTCCCTTGTATGGCGATCATTCTTACCAGCTTGTTGTTGTAGAAGGGTAGTAAAATAATTGAAAATAGCAGGTTGACACCTAGTAAAATCAAGGCAATACGTTTGAAAAGATGCCTGAAGATCGTAGTTTGCTTCATTGTAGAAGTCTCTCTCTCTTCAGTTGTGAATACTCCCTGTTGAGTTTGTCAATCTCGATCATATCCTCAGCGCGTATTTTTTGTACCCCTTCAAAACGAAACGTTTTTTTCAAGAATTGCATACGAGGATGCTCATTAAACGCATCAGTAAAAGGTATAAGTTTTTCGATAAGTTGAAGCGGAAAACCCTCACGAACGGAGACTACCATATGCACCAATGGCAGAGATGTTCGGATTATTTGCAGCGCCATTGGTATTTGACGGTTCAGTTCGCTTGCTACCTCATAGGAGAAGTCTGTCACCAGCGCTGCGTCAACGTTGCCGAAAAAGAGGTTGATAATGGCGGCGTTTGTCTCACTCGTACGCCGCAGTTCAGAGAAAGTCTGCTCTGTAACGGGAAGGCCGGCACGTAGTAGCTCGACATCAAGAAACCGCTGACCGACCATATGCCCGGATGGTATAATGAGTTTTTTGTTTTTCAGATCGGCCAAGGTGGTGATGCCACTGTCACGCCTGACCAGGAGAACATATTTCGCCTTCACCGTTGACCCATAGCGTACCGCATAGGTGAACTGACTGTTCAGATGATCGATATGATCGAGGTAGAAGACAGGGTTCATAAAGGCGGCGTCGAGATTGCCCGCTGTGAGCTGATTCGATAACGAAAGATCGGAATCATAGATTTTGATATTGAGCTGTTCGTCCTGCCCATTGAACATCTCGGTGAAGAGCAGGCTGATAAGAATCTCTACATCTGCAATGCGGGTATCATAGATCGATTCTGCACTACCACCGATATGTATAATGCGCCGCTCATCGGCAAGGGCTTGGATCGAAATCAGTGCCAATATAAGCAATATACCGATCCAGCATGATCCATTACGATCAGTTGGATAGATATTCATCGAAAACGATACTAGTGTCTTATTCGATAACCTCACTCCCTAAGAGGTAGGCGATTTCAGCAAGATGGAGGGCTTGATCATGAGCCGCGCGGGCATGGCCAGCACGTACCATGGCATCGAGCAGGTTTGCCCTGATGACCTTTTCGGTTTTGACTGCGCCGGTTTGGTAAGCGCGGTTGTTTAGATCAAGGTTTTGTTGCGAGGTATCGATCGCATGC
>JASFJX010000444.1:0-4183 GCA_050119385.1 Candidatus Thiodiazotropha sp.
CGATGTGGCGTCACAGGTCAGGTAAACACTTGCTCTGTCGAATCGCAAAAGGCGATATCCAATATGCAAGGAAGCAGAAATAATAACATAACGTCGCCCGATAGACAGGCATCTTGGGCGAACATCTTTGAGGGATTTTTGTATGCGATACAACTTGCGCCGCACCCTGTTGTCTTCTTCACTTCTGGTGCTCAGTTCACCGTTAATAGCGCTTGATGAAGACGCCTCCATATTTGGCGACGTTGAAACCGTATCCATCGCAACAGGCATGGAACGACCTATCATTACGGCACCCGCCGTTGCCTCTGTGTTTGATGCAAAATATATCAGAGACTCTGGCGCTCGGGATCTTACCGATATACTGAATATGGTGCCTGGAATCCATGTTGGTGTTTCAACAATCAATTATGCACCCATCTATTCTACACGCGGATTTAGCTCCACAGCTAACAAAAACATCCTGATTATGATTGACGGTATTCCTAAAGATGAACTTTTATTTGGATATAAAATACTTGCACTTGGAAAAGTGCCAATCGACATAATTGATAGAGTTGAGGTAAGTCGAGGTCCAGGATCTGCACTGTGGGGTGCTGACGCATTTTCTGCAGTAGTCAACATCATCACAAAGACCAAGGTACCTGAGGATTCATCGATCACGATCAGCGGTGGCAGTTATAATACACGCAACGTCCGAATGTTTACCGGCACAAATATGGAAAACTTTGATATTACTACCGCTTTTGAGCATTCCAAAACTGATGGGCATGAACCAACTATCTTTCGAGACAAGCAGACATTGCTCGATGAACAGCTTGGCACCGATGCCTCGCTTGCACCAGGAAAGGCATCCACCGATACTGAAGGAGCAGGTATGCAAATCAATCTTTCTGATGAACATTCACAACTTGGCATACGTGCATATCATACAAATTTAGGCATGGGTATTGGGATGACGGCAGCGCTTGATCCTTATGGTGATATCGAAAGTGAAGGCATTGAAGCTTGGTACAAATACTCCGATTCTATCACCCAGGATATTGGCATCAGTTCAACTCTTTCATATTCACAAAGTAATCAGACATCCGAGAATCTACACTTTTTTCCACCAGGTGCTTTTTTTGTTTTTCCGGACGGTGTTATTCTTAATGAAGAAAATAGACAAAGCTTTGCAAGACTAAATACAGCACTCCGCTATTCCGGAGCTGACAAGCATTTTTTGACACTTGGGCTTGGTGGGGAAAGTGCCAAAATCAAATCGGTTGACGAAAGTAGAAACTACGACGCATCAAATGGTTTACTTGTACCGATAGATATGCATGACACTCTATCAGACCCAGTTTTAGGAGAAAAAGAGTTTACCAGGAACTTGATGTTTACCTATCTGCAAGATGAGTGGACATTAGATCCCGATTGGAATTTTACATTTGGTATTCGTTACGATGATTATCGTGATTTTGGTACCGTTACAACTCAACGCGCGGTTTTACAATGGAACACCACATACGCGATGACAACAAAATTGCTATATGGACGTGGTTATCGCACATTATCGTTCTTATCTACGCAATCACGTAATATTCCTGCAATTGAGGGCAATCCAGAACTAAAACCAGAAAAATTTGACCAAATTCAGTTGGCTTTTGACTATCGGCCACGACCATACATAAATCTAAGACTTGACATATTTTATCATAAAACCATCGATCAAATCCGACAAAAAAGTGCTGAAGGACTAGGCATAAGAGCTGAGAATTCCGGTGATCAAACTGGTCGTGGAATGGAAGTGGAAATTTGGTGGGACATCAATACACGAACGAAGCTTTATTCATTTTATGCTTATCAAGATAATACAGAAAAAGCCTTAAACGAAGACACTGGATATGCTCCCCACCATAAGATATTTGGGTTGATACAACATGAGCGACCTAGTGGATGGTTCTTTAATTCAAAAGTGACATATGTCGGAAGTCGTGACCGCATTCCAAATGATGATAGGCCTGATGCTGAAACTTATGCATTTGTAGATATTCTTATGCGAAAAGAATTATCTAAGCAATTCGAAGTAAGTCTTGAGATTCGCAATATATTCAACGAAGACGCTGAAGAGGCTAGTTTCGGCGTCGCTTTCCCAGGTGACATGCCACTGCCAGGTCGTAACTACTATCTGATGTTATCAAGTCGGTTTTGAGTAAATTATAGTACCTACCGTTTCGACATAAAAAATCAAATTCTGCTTAACTAGTGATGAACAGAGCCTTAAACACAGAATGACTCATCAATAATGCTTATTGTTTTTTTAGTTATTCTATCTGGCACCTATGAGTTTTATTTAATGTAATTACTTATGTTTACGAACCTGAGTTTATACAATATCTCTATTAACCTTCGCATTACGGAATCGTCAAAATAAATACCGACACTCCCCCCAGAAATCTGACTCACCCAGCTCCCCTGTGTGACTGCCTTGATAACACCTAATACTACACCCCGATAATAACTCATCATGATGAAATTTCGCGTTCGTCTCGAGTCAAGCTCGCTATCCTGTTGGATCCCTATTTTATGTATATTCATACAATTATTACCTTATTGAGTGCTGTTATAAAGAAGTAAGGCGTGTTAAATTCGTATACAGTATGGAGCCATACGCAGAAAAAAGGCAACATCCATGGTATCAAACTAACAAAATCTATGGTATTCACCCTTATTCTGGCATGCAAGCATGATCCGCACTCTACTATTGATACTCTTGCTGCAATACTGCTTAGTGCGGTTAGCCTCCGCCCAGGACAGAGAGCTCCTCATACTCTACCCCGAGGTTGCGAATCCCTATCGAAAGGTATACGAACAGATCATTGATGGGATAAGGACTTCAACCAAGGATGATTTACACACCCTGGCACTGGCACAGGATCATGATCTCGACAAACTCCGGCATTGGCTGGATAGTAAAAAAAGCACAGCGGACGCGCTTGTGGTTCTGGGAAGCCGCGCACTCAAGGCAGCCAGTTCCTTGAATCACCAACTCCCGCTCGTTGCCGGCGCGGTGGATGTTTTACCGGGCAAAGACCGCATTCCCGGCGTAAGCATTCGTATCCATCCCGCCGATTATCTGGAGCATCTTCGCCTCCTCTCACCGGACAGCACTAAAGTTGTCGTATTCTACAAAGTACATGACGAAGCGCTGATACCTTTGATTGAAACCGAGGCGCGTAAACGGGATATTGCCGTCACACTGATACCCGTGAAAGATGTCGCTGGCGCTATCCGCAATATCGCAACCGTTCTGAAGGACTCGGATCCGAGGAATACGGCTATTTGGTTCACCCGCAACGTCATCGAACTCAATACCGAGTTACTCTATCCCTATATCCTGGAAGAATCGTGGAACCGGCATATTCCCGTCTTTTCAGCGATGATCAGCCATACGAAACGGGGTTTTCTTTTCTCATTGTATCCCGATTATCAAGGTATGGGTAAAGCATTGAGACACTTTATTGAACAGCAGATACATAAGAATACTGTTTTAAAAACAGAGTTCTGTCCGGCCGTAAAGTTCGCCTTGAATATCCGGACAGTACAGCACCTGGGGCTCACACCCGGTGACACGACATTGAAAAATGTTGATCTTATCTTTCCCGCTTGGCAGACAACCGATTAGAGAATTGTGACATGCTTATCGGAGCCGAAAACAGAAGCATTAAACAGGTACTGACCCTTGTATTTCTGATTGCGGTACTGCTGCTTGCGCTGCTGCTGGCCATGACAGCGGCTCGCCAGATTGTCGACCATCTCAAAAACGACGCAATATCGGATACCTATCAAATTGCGGAGCGCTTAGCCAAGGATAGTCGTTTGGCAATTATCCAAATGGCACCTGAGAACGTCATGTCGTCAGTACGGATGGCTTTGGATTTTCCCAATATAGAAGGGATCGTTCTGTTTGAAAAGCAAGGAATTTTACTGCTTGGAACTCCACCTAAGGAGGTAAGTTTCGACGAAATAGCAAAGAGTGATTTCAGCACAGATAAAGCCCGTTTGCTAAAAGAAACGCCGAGTACAATCTTTATAGTATCCCCTGTGATTATTGCAACAACGGATCAATCCGTAAGTAACGAAGACATCACAGATGCGACAGGAAACGTCCGAAAGACAAGCCATCGTGACCTTATCGGATATG
>JASFJX010000445.1:0-4165 GCA_050119385.1 Candidatus Thiodiazotropha sp.
TCGAGATTCCACCCACTCAACCACCCGAGGTTTGAGCATTCGGTTTTGTGATCTCGAACTGAATCTGCTCGGCATCCAGCCATATCTTAACTTGGTTACCCGGTAGACATTCGCCCTGAACGATGCGCATAGCAAGGGGGTTTTCCAGCTGACGCTCCACCTCTCGCCTCAGCGGTCTGGCGCCGTAAACCGGATCGAATCCATCACGCGCCAGTTTGTCGATTACCGCCGTGTCGATTTCGAGGGTGATCTGCTGGGCCTGCATTTGGGCCGTCAGCTCATCGACGAACATTCGCGCTATATGAATCACGTGCTCCCGCTCCAGGTAGTGGAAAACGATAATGTCATCCAGGCGATTGAGAAATTCTGGCTTGAAGAATTTTTTTACCTCGTCGAGCACCAGTTGGCGTGCCTCCTGGTAGTCCGGCATGGCCGACTGTACGAAGCCGATGGGGCGCTTGTCCGGTGACAGGGTCTCGGTACCCAGGTTGGAGGTACCGATCAGAATGGTGTTGCGGAAGGATACCCGACGCCCCTGAGCGTCGGTGAGCTGGCCGTCTTCCAGGATCTGCAGCAGCATATTGAAGACGTCGGGATGGGCCTTCTCCACCTCGTCCAGCAAGACGACTGTATAGGGATTGTGGCGTACCTTTTCCGTGAGTTGGCCTCCCTCGCCATAGCCGATGTAGCCGGGTGGCGCGCCGATCATTTTCGACACCTCATGACGCTCCATATATTCGGACATATCGAGTCGCACGATACGCGATTCATCATCGAGCAGAAAGGCGGCCAAGGCTCTGGCTAGTTCGGTTTTACCCACGCCAGTGGGACCGAGAAAAAGAAAAGACCCGATGGGCCGGCGTGTTGAAGTGATGCCAGCCCGGTTGCGGCGAATCGCATTGGCCACCGCGCGCACCGCATCGTCTTGACCGATGATGCGCCGATGCAGGTTCTCCTCCATGCGTACTAGCTTGGCGGCCTCGCTCTCCACCATGCGCGCCACCGGGATTCCTGTCCATTTCGACACCACTTCGGCCACATCCTGGGCGGTCACTAAGGGATCGATCTGACCACGATCCTGCTCCCACTTTTCTCTGGAGGATTTGAGTTTCCCCTCATGGGCGAGGATCTCCATCTGCAGTTGGGCCACACGCTCGAAGTCCTGGGCATCGAAGGCCTCGGTCTTCTCCAGCTGCAGCCGCTGGTGCTCCTGCTCGAGGAGTTTGACATCGTAGGGTATGGAGATGAGGCGGATATGTTTGCGTGAACCCGCTTCATCGATCAGGTCCACCGCCTTGTCGGGCAGGCGGCGGTCGGTGAGATAGCGTTCAGCCAGGCGAGCAGCTGTCTCCAATGCCTCCGCCTGATAGTGGACGGCATGATGGGATTCATAACGCAGCGCCACACCCTGCAAAATTCGAATGGTCTGTTCAATACTGGGTTCCCGTATCAGGATCGGGTGAAAACGGCGCTCCAACGCCTTGTCCTGTTCCACGAAACGGTGGTACTCATCCAGGGTGTCGGCACCGATTACCTGCAGGCTGCCCTGAGCCAGGGCTGTCTTAAGCAAGCTCGGCGCATCGAGCCCGCCGGATCCTGCGCCGGCCCCCACCACTGTGTGCAGTTCGTCGATGAAGAGGATAACCTGTCCCTGGGCCTTGATTACCGCATCGCGCACCGACTTGAGTCTTTCCTCAAATTCACCACGCATGGATGCGCCGGCCACCACTTCGGCCATATCGAGGGAGAGTACTCGTTTATTCAATAAGGTATCAGGCACATCGGCCTCGGCGATGCGTTGGGCCAGCCGCTCGACGATCACCGTCTTGCCGACCCCCGCCTCACCGATGAGCACAGGATTGTTCTTCTTGCGGCGCGACAGGGTCTGGATCACCTGCCCGATCTCCTCTTCCCGGCCGATCACCGGGTCGAGCTTGCCTTGGCGCGCCAAATTGGTCAGATCCCGTGTGTATTTGGCCAGAACATCCGCCTCAGTCTCGGCATCGTCACTGCTGATCTTACGACCTTGCCGCAACTGCTTCAGGCCTTTCAACACCTGACTCCGTTTGAGCCCGACCTGTTGCAGAAAATCTGCCGTATGCCCGGCCCGCCGGTCAAACATCGCGATGAAGAGGCTACCGGTGGATATGTATTCATCGCCCAGTTCTCTGGTCTCCTCGAAGGCGACCTGAAACAGGTTGCTGAGTTCCTGGGAACCGACGATCTGAGTCGTCTGGGAAGGGGCCGACAATTGGTAGTGTTGCGCAATCTTCGCTTTGAGCTGGGTGATCACATCGATCGGGTCCTGCACCTGGATCTCTATCACCTTCACCGCCTCTGAATCGGGTTGCGCCAATAGTGCCATCAGGACGAAATCCGGTGTGAGCATATTCTGCCGCTGCGCCACCAGCTCGGTCACCGCAAGCTCCAATGTACGCTGGACCTTCTTGGTGCTTTTCTGAATATATTCTTGAAACATGTTGTTTAATAACTCGCTAAGATAAATCTTCGCTATGACATGTTGCGATCAACGTTGTACAACACCACTGGCGCAATCCGGGAAAACAGGCGCTTGGGCAAGGTTATGCCCATTTCGTTCCTCAGTCTGGTTCGCAGCTCGTTTTCATCCTTCGGTGGCGGCCTTATACGCGAGGCAAGCACTGACAAATCCTCAACCAACGCCCAGGGATAGGTGATCCAGCGCCATTTGACCAGGCGCTTGGCGTAGTAGTCAGGTTTAAAGCTAGAGGTCGCTTTATGATGCAGCACAGCAGTACATAATCTCGCGGGAGCGCCACATCCCTTCAGGTGGTCTAAGGCAACACTGAAGGTATCCCCCGAATCGCTTACATCATCCATGAGCAGCACCTGCTTGCCACCGAGATCTGCTGTCAAAGGGTAGCAAACCACTGCCCTGGGCATCTTGTCTGGCCCATGGTAGTGCTCAATCTTGAGGCTAAGCAGATTCATGACACTAAAGTAATCCGCCATTATTCGAGCAGGCGAGTATCCACCCCGTGCAATGGCGATGATCGTGTCGGGACGAAACCCCGATATCGAGATCTGTTCGTAGAGCCTGCCGCATAAACGGTAAAACTCGCTCCAGCTGATATATTCATATTTATGATTAACCCGCATGTTTCATCCGGGAACGCGTTGATCGTGCCGGGATCGTTGTTCAGATGCGGATTTACGATTGAATCAATAGCTAGGCTATTGATGATTGAGCAAATACCGCAGCTGGACGACGAGAGCAGTGCGAGGGCGCGTTCAGCCTGGGTTGGTTACACTTTATACTTTCTAATATTCCAGAATTAATATGCAAAATCCTTAAGTTACTTTATTGTCTAAGCGAGGCGACCCTGGGTATACCCAGTTCTTTGTAGTAGTTCCGGTCTTTGCTATCCATGATAGATCTTCTGGTTTGGGTATATCTTCAGGATAGCAAAGAAGCAAACCATCAGTATCATAAATGCTTATATAATCGTAAATTGACTTTTGATCAGCAACCATGCAGATAGGCGATTATTCCTAGACAATTGATAGCTTATGCTGTTAGGGATCTGCTAGACTCAAGCTAAAGCGACCAGCTTGTTCTCAGAAATCGTTGCGAACCAATCAAAGGCTTATATTGGGTCTTAGTTGAGACATTTCGACTCAAACTCTAAGTCAAGAAGACTTCTTGATGGTTTGAATCTGAACCACGTAATACTCACACCAACAAAATGCTCGCCAGATCACATATATCCATATGCTTTTTTTCGTTTTCAGGCAACCTGAAAAATCTGTGATTCATTTCTTAGTTTGCTCAGACGATTGTTCTTAACATGCTAGCCATAGGCATGGAAACTGATAGCGAATAGGGGCGTCAACTACCGTGTAGTAATCTGTTGTAAACGCGTTTTCCTGTGATGAGATTCCATGTCTTTTAGCTCTATCCCACATGGAACATCACATTTTGGCTATCACGCGAACAACAAAAAAAACCATGGAGTACTTTGATGCATCCTAAGAGCCGGCGTACGGAACCAGCGCAACTGGTTTTACCTGTGCTCTCATTTCCCTCAAAGCGCTCAGCTTCACCGCTATCTAATCCCTCAACGCTGGTGGTGACAAGATGCACGACGACACCATCCTGCAGGCGGTCTCCGGTATGAGTGAGCTA
>JASFJX010000446.1:0-4162 GCA_050119385.1 Candidatus Thiodiazotropha sp.
ATCCATGGGCGCTCGACGGCCGCTTCCCTGCGGCCGACGCTTTCCTATACAACTCAAGTCCACAGAGACTACTGTGTTTGTGCTATGAACTGATTCAATGGCTGAGTATTGTGAGTAATCAGGAAAATTTAAGACTGGAGAGGAGGAGGGGATAAAAAACAGGGAGATGGCGTTGATTATCGTCAACAGCAATAATGGCGGGGTCAACTCGGGTAACAGACCCCAGTCCCCCCCAATCCGCAATACCCGGCCGGATTCTTCGCCAGGTACTGTTGATGATAGGTTTCAGCGAAATAGAATACCGGGGCGGCCAGGATCTCCGTAGTCACCGGCGCGGTAGATACTTGCTGCAGGGCATGCTGATAGTGCTCGCGAGACTCCTCGGCCATGATTTGTTGTTGTTCATCGAAGGTATAGATGCCTGACCGGTACTGGGTTCCCACATCATTGCCCTGGCGCATACCTTGGGTGGGATTGTGTCCCTCCCAGAAGGCTTTTAGTAACGTCTGGTAGCTGATCGTCGCCGGATCGAAGATGACTCTTACGACCTCATTGTGGCCTGTCATGCCGGTACAGACCTCTTCATAGGTCGGATTGGGCGTAAATCCCCCAGCGTACCCCACAGCTGTGGAGTAGACTCCCGGCAACTCCCAGAAACGCCGTTCGGCGCCCCAGAAACAGCCCATGCCGAACATGGCGAAATTGTAGCCATCGGGAAAAGGCCCCAACAATGTATGTCCATTGACATAGTGATTTTCACCGGGCCGTATCGGGGTTACTCGACCAGGCAGAGCCTCTTCCTGTTGCGGCATCTTGGTTTTACGACCAATTCCGAACACAGATATCTCCCATGACATTTTCTGCTGAATATAGCCTTATTGAACCCGGCGCAAACCCTACAGTTTGTGTCTCTATTGAATGCCTAGTGGGCCGCTCGGTAAATTCGCTAACTCTCAGCCGCACCACAAGCGCCATTGGCAAGGCATGCGAGCGTAGGACTAGCCGATGTTGCAGGAAAAAGGGGTAGTAGCGGCTATCCAGTGAGCCGGCAGCCTGTTATAGAAGCATGTATGCAGCGCCAGCAACCGCCAACAGACCCACACCGAAAATAATCTTCCAGGGCCATTTTGATCTCTCTTCCTGTTTATCCAATGCCTGTTGGGCCAGATGTTGATCGAGCAGGTTCTCGACAGTTTCGGTGGCCACAGAGTTGGCGATTTCACTCGCCACCCGAGTCGCTGTTTGATGCACTTGGGCCTCGAGGGAACCTTCGGTGATGACCCTGATATGATCGATCATCTCATTCTTCTCAGGCACCATACTCAGAATTCGCGCCTCCTGATCTTTCATCCGCTCCGTCAGATCATCGGACAGCTCATTCATCTGATTAAAGATGCTGGATTGGATCAGATCCCCGACGGTGCGTTGATTGAGCTGCCTAACGAACTCATCCAAATCTTTATTGACCTGTTTTATCACCGAATCGCGCAGTGCTCTGGTATCAACAGGCTCCGGCTTGGCCTTTTGCAGCCCCTTCTCCACCATGGAGGAGACCATCGACTCAAGCCTCTCATCAAAAAAGATTTGAACGGCGCTTTCGAGTCGTTCAGCAAGGCTCTCCACAACGGCCTTTTCGGCCGCTTGACGGACGATCCCTTCAGCCGAGCGCGTGGCAACCTCTTCTGCCGAGCGTTTGGCGACCTCTTCAGCGATGCGCCTGACATCATCATTGGAGAGACCGCTTTGCACCACCACCGGCTCTGGCGCCTGCTCCCCTGCTTCAATAACGCCCTCAGACAGCGCCGGCTCGGACACGGCTGGTTCTTCCACCAGGCCTGAGGCAACCTGCTGTTGGTGTTGTTCGATGAGTTGAATGATCTGGCCCAGACTCTCATCCGTCGGCGGCTTGGCCAGAATACCCAATGCACCATGGTGGACGGCTGCCTGCACATACTCATCCCCTTCATTGGCGGTACACATAACCACAGGGGTTTCGTTAAAACGGGGATCCTTTTTGATCTCAGTGATGGTCTCCAGGCCATCCATGCCGTCCATCAGAAAATCGACAAAAATAGCGTCCGGCGTAGTATTCTTCAGCTTTTCCAATGCCTCTTCACCCGACTCAGCCATTTCAACGCCATCGAATCCGCTTTTTTTCAGCATTCGACTCAATACAATGCGTGCAGATTTAGAATCATCGACCAAGAATGCTTGTTTTGACACCTTAAAAATCCTTCATGCGATTTGGGTTGCGTTCAGTTTCTTTTCGCTTTCAGGCCATGCTAGCGAATACACCACTGCATCATTACAGCGCACAATACAACCTTCTGAAAGACAACGAAAATAGTGATAATTAAACCTTTAAGCGCGCCATCATCAACGCGATGATAGATCTCCTTCCAATCCCAGTTTAGTACTATCCCGCCAGAGATCACTCGCCTGCCTCCCTTGGGCGCCTTATAATTGGCGGCCGTTACAGACAAAACCTGAGTATCTTGATGCCATCCACAACCTCGAAAACAGCCAATCACCCTATCGAATCGCAGCTGAATCAGCGCATCCTGATTCTTGATGGCGCCATGGGCACCATGATTCAGCGCCATAAACTCGATGAGGAGGATTATCGCGGAGAACGCTTTGCCGAGTGGCCATCTGATTTGAAGGGTAATAACGATCTGCTGGTATTGACTCAGCCAGCGATTATCCGCTCAATTCATGAGGCCTACCTGGAGGCCGGCGCGGATATCATCGAGACTAACAGCTTCGGCGCGAATCGCGTCTCCATGGCTGACTATGATATGGAATCCCTGGCCTATGAGATGAGCGAGGCCAGTAGCCGCCTGGCCCGTGAGGCGGCGGATAAATATTCAAGCCCGGAAAAGCCACGTTTTGTCGCGGGTGTTCTCGGCCCAACGAATCGTACCGCCTCCATCTCACCCGATGTCAACGATGCCAGCCTGCGCAATATAACCTTTAAGGAACTGGTGGAAACCTATACCGAGGCTGCCCGTGGGCTGATTGCGGGGGGCTGTGATCTTCTATTGATCGAGACGGTATTCGACACCCTCAATGCGAAAGCGGCGGTGTTCGCCTGTGAGCAGGTATTCGACGAAGACGCCATCCGTCTCCCTGTCATGATCTCAGGCACCATCACCGACCAGTCCGGCCGCACCCTCTCCGGCCAGACCACCGAGGCCTTTTATAACAGTCTGCGGCATGCAAAGCCGATCTCCATCGGTCTCAACTGCGCCCTGGGCCCCGACCTGCTGCGTCAATATGTGGAGGAGATGTCGCGTATCGCCGATACCTATGTCTCCGCCCACCCCAATGCGGGACTGCCCAACGAGTTTGGTGAGTACGATCTGGATGCACAACAGATGGCGGGCTATCTGGCCGAGTGGGCGGATGCCGGTTTTCTGAATATCGTCGGCGGTTGCTGCGGCACCACGCCACAACACATCCAGGCCATTGCAGAGGCAATGGATGGTCGAGCACCACGCCGATTGCCGGATATCGATAAGCAGTGCCGTCTTTCGGGACTGGAGCCGCTCAATATCGGCACGGATAGCCTGTTTGTGAATATAGGTGAACGGGCCAATGTCACCGGATCTGCGAAATTCAAACGCCTGATCCTCAGTGAGGCCTACGATGAAGCACTGGATGTCTGTCGCGATCAGGTGGAGAACGGCGCACAGGTGGTGGATATCAATATGGACGAGGCGATGCTCGACGGTGTCGCCGCCATGCAGCGTTTTCTCAATCTCTGCGCCGGTGAGCCTGAGATCGCTAAAGTGCCGGTGATGATCGACTCATCCAAATGGGACATTATCGAGACGGGCCTGCAGTGTGTGCAGGGTAAGCCGATCGTCAACTCTATCTCTCTGAAAGAAGGGGAAGAGCCGTTCCTGCGCCAGGCCCGGCTATGCCGCCGCTACGGTGCCGCCGTCATTGTCATGGCCTTTGATGAAACCGGCCAGGCGGACACCCAGGCTCGCAAGGTGGAGATTTGTACACGGGCCTATCATCTGCTGACAGAGCGAGTCGGCTTCCCCGCGGAGGATATTATTTTCGATCCGAACATCTTCGCCATCGCCACCGGTATAGAGGAACACAACAACTATGGCGTCGACTTCATCGAGGCCATCCACGAGATCAAACAGCG
>JASFJX010000447.1:0-4148 GCA_050119385.1 Candidatus Thiodiazotropha sp.
CGCATCGTTCAGGGCGAATGTCTACCGGGTAACCAAGTTAAGATATGGCTGGATGCCGAGCAGATTCAGTTCGAGATCACAAAACCGAATGCTCAAACCTCGGGTGGTTGAGTGGGTGGAATCTCGACCGGCTCCTCCGATGGCACTTCCACCGGGGTCTCTTGGGGTAACTCTTCAGGGGTCCCGGGTGGTACCCCTGGCGGAACATTCGGCGGTGGTGTTTCCGGTGGGTTTTGTGGCGGAATTTCCGGATCGCCCAACCTGACGTCTGCGACGGCTAGCCTGTGTTCAGCGGGATTGGTTACACTTTGCACTTTGCTAATATTCCAAGAATAATGATTAATACAATAAGTTAGTGTCTCTTCTAAGCGACCGCGGATGAAACATGCGGGTTAGGGGTGCTGCCAACTTTCATTGGCGATACACCGAGTATAGCTGAATTAGCGTACAACCAATTCAGCAATCAGCTTGCCGCGGAAGACCACTTGTGCATTGTTACTCGAATCCAGCAGGAATACACCGTAACCATTGGTGAAGATGATCTTGCCGTCAGTTGTTATATCGTAGGAGGCGACATTAGTGGCGAGGACCTGCTCATTACCGGTGCGGGTTCTTCGGACAAGTTGCCATGATTTTGGAACCAAGGAGCGGACACCATTGACAGGGTTCTCTTTCTTCAGCGCGTTTTCTGCATTAATACGTTTACCTTTAATTAGCAATTCCTTGAGATCCGCCTGCACCTCTGGCCCGCCGGCGCTAGTCAATGGCTTACGTGTATACATAAGGGAGAAAAAATTGAGATAGTGGAAAACGGCCCTGAGTAGCCGGAAAGGGAAGAGCAGGAAGTCCATCAGAAATTTACGGCTTCCATAGCGTGGCGGTTCATAGGGTCGTTGAATAAACAACAGATCGCCGGATGGACAGACTTTAGGTTGTAGAAAATCGTAATTCTCTTCTTCGCGAACTGTTGTAAGTTCTCTCTTCTGTATATCGAGCATTTGAATGCTTGCGGGACCCAAGGCAACGACATAACCCTCTTCGTTGCGTGCGACACCAGAAGACTGGAATAATATCCTGTCTGGATCGTCGGGTATCCAGGTCGGTGCGGAATCCACGGTGTCACCACCACTCAGTTCCCGGTAGTTGCTGCCATCCATATCCATTTGCACTATGTTCGCAGTGCCATTATTGCTCTTCTGGGAACAGACCAGAGATTGACAGGATCGGTCGATGCTGAAATCCTCCAGCAACAATTGTTGCTGATGAATCAGGCGTTTTTCCTCACCTGTGTCAAAGTTGTATTCAAACAGCCCGCCAACCCGATTATCACTTAAAAAATAGAGTAATTTGCCATTTGGTATAAACTGTGCGGCCTTAGCTATCAGCATGTGTTGATCAGATGGCACATTGGAGCGATTGCTGATGTAGGATGACTCGAATGCCGTGCCTTCCTTCCAGCTATGGCGCTGACGTGAGCGCTGCATTCTATCCATGACGCTTTGAACATAGGGACTTTGAAGCTCTTGCACATCATTTTCACCATCCTTCATAAACAACTTGCCACGGGCGATGAAAACAAGAGACTGCTTTGTAAAGTCTCCAGAGAAGGCGTTTATGGCTGAAGATTTATGAGGGTCCTGATCTTTTGTCTGATCGTGCTTTGATTCCCTCAGGAACAGATAGAGGATAACCGCGGCAATTATTAGAATGACTATAATGTGCATCTATCAGGCTCCGTTCAATATAGAAATGGTTTTCATAGTGACGCATAGAAGACAGAATTTACCGCATGGCCCACTAGGTTTGGACGCTTGATTTCATCAGGATCAGACAACAAAGTGCCCCGACAAAGCGAGTCCCTTCGACGGTAAAATCAGACTCTTTTCCCAATGCCTCCATCTCCTCGGGTGAAAAAAAGGGTTCCTCGAATGAATGCAGCCACAACAGTGCAAGCCGAAAGCCACCGAACTTTGAGCGCACCTCATCACGTACGCTATCTGGCATTTTTCGCACCAAATCATACATCAGCGCATAACCGCCTGGTTTTGTCACCCTGTGGATCTCGGATAGGGCAGGGATGGGGTCTTTCCAATGGTGAAGGGACCCGGTCGAAATCACCAGATCGAAGGTTGCATCGTCATAAGGTAGCTTGGTGACATTCGCGATATCAACCTTGGTGTTGTTCCCGCAACCGCTTGCATCAAGATTCTTTTTGGCCTGTTCAATCATGGCGGGAGAGATATCGGCACCAAAAAGGGATGCCTGGGGAAATAGCTTTCTCAGCTCAACAAGCAAGCGGCCGGGGCCGGTGCCGATATCAAGAATATGATTTGCATCACCATAACGGGAGAGGTCTTGCGCCACTATTTCATAGTGTCTGAGGAATATATCTGAGCCGCTGATAGTGTTATAGAAAAGGGAGGCGGGCCAGGGAATCCCCTCGGGATGAAATCGCTTGATTAGTCGTCGCCAGCGAGTAGTCATATTGCTTACCTAATTCAATTCTAGACATGCCGCTATGGAGAATTTACTCACCCTCACCCGCTTGTGGGGGAGGGGAGTATAGATAAGATACAACTAATGTTTACCTAATAACAGCCTTGTAGATTTTAATGTTGGCTATTATTCACTAATCACCTCCTCCCAATAGATTGGACGAAAACGGTCGCTCCACTCTGCCTGTTTTATGAGGTCTGCGTATAGATAGACCTTCTTGCCTATCAAAGTATTGCCATCTTCATCTTCACTGGCCGGGAAAACGAGAGCGGGTGATGGCGGGATGCCTTGCAATTCTAATACTTTGGAACGGTCATCGAGGCTTAGCGTAACATCGCTCGAACCATCCCAATTAAAAACAGCATTAGCCGTGAGTAAGTCGAGACCGTAAAGCCTGGCTGTGCCAACCGCACCAACGGCTTCACAAGGATCATCTGATGCAACAGATTCTGCACTGTATGTCGTGAAAAAAATGGAATAGTCGTAAAGAATCGCTTTGGAGAAGGATTTCTCGGAGCCGGAGTAGTCCATATACCACCCCCTCGTTCCTGCAGTGAGCGCGTATACTGTAGTATCAGAAGCATCTAGAAAGTCGTCATCATCGGCTGCCTCATAGCTCTCCCAATCAGGTATATACCAGATGGCTGGGTCCTTGATCATGTAGAATCGGTCTGTTACATCGCTGTCAAGCGGGTTCGTAATATCGCCGGTACCGATCAGTATGGCAAGGAATTGTGTTCCCGCGCTGTTGTAGTAACCGATCTGAGGGGACGTAAAGAACTTGCGGTGAGAGGAAGCGCCATCATTGATGTCGGCAATGACGCCGCCAGAGATCGTATCGTTGTCTTCATCGATATCGATACGAATAATTCTGCCGTCGACATCAGAGGCGTACAGGCGTTCCACTCTGGTGTCTCCATTCAAGTCGATTGTAGCAAGATCGCTGGCAATGGAAGAGGTCATTTCGGAAATATCTACATCAGCGTCTGAATCCGAGATAGACTTGAGCAAGCTACCGTCCGATGCCTTAACGATATAGATAACATTACCCTCACCATCCGTATAATCGGTTGAATCGTCATTATCCTCATCCGAATTGTCATTGTCGGAATTGTCGTTATCGCGATCCTTGAGTCCGCCGAATGAATGGGCTTTTGTTTTTCTGAAGTTCATTCCCTTATCCGGGGCATCGGATGATGTGGTATCTGTATCATCGGATGATGTGTCTTCATCCTCATCGGGATGGTAGCCACCAGCAAAAACAAGGACTTCTTCTTCCTTGCCGTCTATTAGCATATTTGCAAAAATCGGCTTTGACCAGGTTTGAGCAAGCTTGCTGAAATCCTCGGAGGCAGCACTGGATATTTCAGCAACATACTTGGGGGCTAGCCGGTCGGTGATATTGAGAATGTGATATTTTCTCCCACCGCGCCGCATGCCGAAAATGACCATTTTTTCATCGTCAACCTCATAGTAGGTCATGGGGCCGTCCAAGCCATAGTAGGGTATGGAGGAGTCATCGTTATTCTTTATGGTGCGTATGCCGGGTAAGAGATCTTGCGGCATAAAGGACCAGAGTTCTTCCCCCAAGTCGGCATCGATGGCCATTAGTACACCTTCACTGGTAGGAATCATTACCACATCGTCGTCGT
>JASFJX010000448.1:0-4147 GCA_050119385.1 Candidatus Thiodiazotropha sp.
CGCCGCAGGAGTTGACGGATCGGGAAGGCAACATCGTCTGGGCGGCGGATTATCGGGTTTGGGGTGAAGTTTCCCTGCGTAAGACGGGGACGGATGGGTCGGCAAGGTACGCCAGAAGAAGGCAGGCTGAGCCGCCGCCTGTGCTAGAACAGCCGTTTAGGTTTCAGGGGCAGCAGTTTGATGAGGAGACGGGGCTGCACTACAATCGGTATCGGTACTATGACCCGGGTGTGGGGCGGTTTGTTAGTCAAGATCCGATTGGGTTGCGGGGCGGGAGTAATCTGTTTGCTTATGCGCCGAATCCGATGGGGTGGGTTGATCCGTTTGGGTTGTCAAGGAATAAACAGGATAAGTGTCCGTCTTGTAGTGCAGCTGATCGGATGAATGCACAGGTCGATATAAAAAACGATACTGCAACAGTTAACTTTAGAGAAAGGCGTGCAACATCACTTTCTCAGGACGACATTGGCGCATTGAAATCAGAGCTAAAGGATAAGGGCGTTAAAAATGTAGTTGTTAACTCAGGGGAGGTAGTTGAGCCGACGGGTCGCATGCGACGGATATTACAGAGGAAAGCAGATACAGGTGGAACATGGAATGGCCTCAATGTTTGGGCAACAGGTAATCCTAAGAATGAATTTGTTTTGACTGGAAATTTATAGATGATCACATTGAACGCTGCATATGCAAGAATAAAACGCCAAAAAATCGAAGAATTTGCTGGTGATTGTTTTTTACATCGAGATGATGTCATTGAAAAAATACCAGATCTACAAGCATATAAAAATCAGCAGTTTTTGTTTGGAATTTATTATTCCGAAACAAAGTGGATAGTCCTATCCGTCAATTATCTTTATGCTGCTTATGAAAGTGACTTGACAATTTTACGATTGGATACTGAGACAGATAAAATATATAACTACTTTAAAATAAACGACTTCTCCAGTGACATTCATTTAAAAGATGGGCGGCGTATCTGGATGAAATCTCCAGACCTTTCTTCGCTTGTTTTAAATGTTATGTTGATGTTACAAAAAATCCCATGTGGAACCGTATTAGAATAAGAAATGCAGATGCACGAACAAACCGAGTGACTATCGAGACACCCACCGTTAAAAAGCCCCGCTCATCTGACCGGGGCTTTTTTTAAGCGGCGTGGCAAGGCGGGCAGTTACTGCTGTACCCGGCTCAATGCCTTGAGCATTTCCAGTTCCCCGTCGAGTGTATTGATCCAATCGTCAGCCAGATGTTGCCCGATCCCGGCCAGATGATAGGGGTTGGTCTGTTGATCGCAGGTGCAACGTAACCGGTCATTTTAAGGCGTTATTCCTGACTAGCTGATTCCCCGATATATTTCTCCTCACCAACGACAGGAGAAACCACAATGCCAACTTCAGCTACCCCCATTGACTTGAACACCCAATCAACCCAAGAGCCCCAAAAACGTGTAAGGAGAACCAAAGCGCAATGGAAGAAGCTACTGGAGGAGTACGCCATCAGTGACCTCACTCAGACTAAGTTCTGCCAGATGCATCACATTGCCACCAGCAGCTTATGGAAATGGCAGAAGTATTTTGCCAGCCAACCAGTAGCCTCGGATTTTATTGATATCACCGAGTCGTTGGCCAAGACGCCATCGCCAGATTCAGATTCCCCACGGGACGATCACTGGCAGGTTGAGTTGGCTCTGGGCCAGGGTGTGATACTGCGGGTTCGTGCGATCTGATGTTTTTTCCGGAATCCCAAGTCAAGATCTGGCTTTACGCCAAACCCACGGATATGCGCCGCTCTTTCACCGGCTTAGCGGCCATGGCAAAGAACCTGATTGGCGAAGAGCCACTCAGCGGGAATTTTTTTGTATTCATCAATCGCCGTCAAACCCAGCTCAAGATTCTCTATTTTGATCGCAGTGGGTTCTGTATTTGGGCCAAGCGACTGGAGGAAGGCCGGTTCAATTACAACAAATCAGCGGGCGAGAAACAGTTACTCAGTTGGACACAGCTGAAATTAATCATAGAGGGTATCGAGTTGAAAAATATGCGACAAAGAAAGCGATATTGTCACCCAACGGCACGTTAATCGAGTATAATCCGCAGCATGGAATCGACGGCTGTCAACCACGCACAACACCCACGAAGCGTTCAGGATTTGCAAGTTCAGAACGAGCAATTACGCGCGACAGTCGAGCAGAAAGATGAAAAAATCCAAGCGCTGGAGCAGCAGCTGAATTGGTTTAAGCGCCAGCTGTTTGGCGAGAAATCAGAAAAGCGGAATATGACGGATAACCCGTATCAACAGACCATTGCCGATCTGTTGAACGAACTGCCTGAGGTGCCAGAACGCCCAGAGGAAGACAAACAAACCATCAGCTATCAGCGTGGCAAAGCCAAGAAAAACGCCCTGGAAGGCACCCCGGAAGACAGCGGTCTGCGTTTTGACGAAAGCGTTCCAGTCGAAGAGATCGTGCTCCCGGCCCCGGAACTCGAAGGTCCCGATGCCGAGGACTATCAGGTCATTGGCCAGAAAACCACTTACCGCCTGGCGCAGCGCCCGGTCAGTCATGTGGTCTTGAAATACACTCGCCCGGTGATCAAAAAGAAGTCCACCCAGCAGGTCATCACCACGCGGGCAGCGGCCAATGTACTGGACAAGAGCTTTGCTGATGTAAGCTTTTTAGCCGGCCTGTTGCTTGACAAGTTTCTCTATCACTTGCCGCTGCACCGGCAGCACCAACGCCTTGAGACAAACGGTATCCGGGTAGCCCGCAGCACCTTGACCAACTTAGCCAAACGCAGTATCGATCTGTTGAAACCCATTTATCAGGCCCAGTTGAAACACTTGTTGCAGAGTCGGGTATTGGCCATGGATGAAACGCCGATCAAGGCGGGTAGAAAAAAGAAAGGCAAAATGAACCTCGCCTACTTCTGGCCAATCTATGGGGATCAGGATGAAGTGTGCTTCACCTTCTCGCTATCGCGAGGTATGCAGCATATCCTGGATCAGTTGGGGCAGTTCGATGGCACCCTGGCCACCGACGGTTATGGGGCGTACGAGAAATTCAGCAAGCGCAACGTGTCGCTGACGCATTCTCAATGCTGGGTGCACTGTCGGCGTCAATTTGAGCAAGCGAAAGAGGCCGAGCCTGAAGCCGTAGCCATTGCGCTCGGCTATATTGGCCGACTCTATGAGCACGAAGCCTATCTGCGCGAAGAAGCGCTCAGTGGTCAAGAGAAATTGGCTTACCGGATCCAGAACAGTCTGCCCGTGGTGGAAGCCTTTTTTGGTTGGTGTCACGAGCAACGCCAGCGAATTGATTTGGTCAAGAGCAATCCACTGTCCAAAGCGCTTGCCTATAGCCTGAAGCGCCAGCAGGAACTCAAGGTCTTTTTAAGCGACCCAGAGGTTCCGATGGATACCAACCATCTGGAACGGGCGCTGCGGGTCATTCCAATGGGGCGAAAAAATTGGAATTTTTGCTGGACTGAAATCGGTGCTGAACATGTCGGCATCATCCAAAGCCTGTTGGTGACCTGTAAGCTCCATAGTGTGAACCCTTACGAATACCTCGTCGATGTTTTGCAGCGTATCAGCACACATCCGGCCTCCCAGGTCGGAGAGCTGACGCCCAGAGAATGGAAAAAGCGTTTTTCGGATTGCCCCTTGCGTTCGGATCTGGATGGCCTCGTCCGTGGCTGATAAAAAAGCCTATCAACAGTGGCGGGAAAGCGCCGAACAGGTTGAAAAGATTATCGCTGAACGTGGTTTGCCGCTCTGGCAAAAAGCGCATCGGGTCGGTGGAGCCTACACAGGGCTTGCGCTGGATGGACTGAGATCCAAACACCGGCACAAGATCCTGGCGGGTTTTGGCAAAGTCAATGGCGTGCTAGCCCGTTATGCATTGAACAGTTATGATGATTACGAGCGAATCGAGGAGGAGGATCTAAGGGATATCCTCCGCATCGTTAGATCGCTAGCCCCCCCTAAATAGTCATCAGCACAAAAGCAATAACGGTCTAGAATGACCGGTTACGTGCCACAAGACTCGTGCAGATCACAAAACTCTCATCTAAGAAATCCATAGATACATTTCATGCGATTGAAAAGAGACTCTCCCATTTCCCTGATAAAATGATTAAATCAATTACCT
>JASFJX010000449.1:0-4141 GCA_050119385.1 Candidatus Thiodiazotropha sp.
TGCCTGGACGAGGATGCGCCGCTGCTCTGCCACAAGCGCCTGAGCAGCCTGACGGGTCTGCCGTTCGGCTTCAACCTTGGCCCGGGAGCGCTCCTCCAGATTCGTGTAGAGAATCAAGGCGATGACCGGTGTGATAGCCAGCGTGATCGAGAGTAGCAGCCCGCCGCGCAGCGAGAGGGGTTTCATGGGGCACTCCTCGCTTCGGAGATAGCCGCTATGGTGATGCAGTTCGTTGTCGGGCAGGTGCCGGCACGAGGAGATTCACAGGGTTTTGCCGGAGCCTTATTGCTGATTACCGCTGGCGGACAAAGTGCAGTGTTACAAGCGTTCATTCGGATTGGTAGTCAATTATGCTGGAGAGGCAACGCTTGTTTTCAGCAAAAGACACTGATGCCAGTGTCAGTTGGACAATGGCAGGTTGAACCCATTTTGACCAAATTCCTGGTATTCACCCTGGCCATCTTGCTACCTCCTTATTGCGAAATTAATTCCTCTAAAGGCAGCTTTACTCATTATGCGGCCATTTTCAAGCTGAGATAACCACGCTGGACCAATGGAGCTTGGTATGGTGACTGGTTGCATTTTCCAATATTTGCAGGAATGAGTATGAAAAGTCATGAGTTAGTTGATTTTTTAATGCTATCGGGATGAGTGGATCACTAGGCTAGTGCCCGTCCAGAAATGAGGGGTTCTTTTCTACCCTTCGGCGCCAGACGGTTGTCTTTCTCCGACGCCCCAACAGCACATCCCTGTGCTGACGGGGCTTACGCGGCATCCCTGCCGCTTCTGCGAAAGACAACCATCAGGCGCCTACCAACATCCATGTAGTTTCTGGATGGGCACTAGGCTAGAGTCGTCTATTTGGTTGACGGGTTAATGATTTGGGCCACAAATGCAGTTGGATTTTCAGGTGTTACAACAACAACTCTATCGGTTAGTTTCAACACAACAGCAGATTTAGGATCGGTTGCATAGGCGTGATAGTAGCCGAGTTGCTTATTGCGAAATAGCCCGGAAAAGCAGAACAGGCCGCCATTGCCAAAGATCCTAAAGGATCGTTTCATGGCGTGTGGGTTTACCTTTACAGCCTGTAGTTTGTCTAACCTGATTTCAGTATCCCAAATTAGGCGACGCACAAAGAGTTTGCCATTAGCTATTTCGTAGCCGCGTATTATGAAAAAGGCTGAACCAACCGTGATTGCGATTGGTAATATGACCACGGCAAAAAGCCAGATTTCACCCTTATCGGAATAAAAATAGAGACCGATTATTGATATACCTAGCAGTATTCCCGTAGAGATAATCGTTAACAGCTTTAATGAAAGTCCCCAAGGTGCATCGAATATATCTACCGAGTTCATTTCATGGCCATCCTTGATTCTAGAAATCGATCGATTCACTTATGGTTGACGGCTAAATCACTTTCTCATGGTCGTTATATCAGGCGGGTTATATCCATTAATCTTAAGCAGGAGAGGCTTAGTTGTAATTATTCCTCATTCCATGGAAATTCCGTTTCGGCATATTGTGTTTGTAACAGTATCCTTTATATAAAGGATAGACCATATGGTAAAAACTTCTGCACCTTCACTACCAAGTCACGCAAACTATTTTGATTTCACATCGAAGCTTCCATAACAGGCTGATTCGATTGGTCACTGGACCATTCAAGCGGATAATAGAGTCTGCTGAATATCATGTTTTCGATATTGTTGTCGCATTCCCTACATAGCGTCGGGAAACACCATTCAATCTCTCAACATGGATTATGTAACTATATAATAATTAACATAAAAAAATCATGGCACAGGAATTGCTGATACTCTCCTAACAAGGAGGCAGTAATGCACAAGACAGCTACCAAAGCCACAATCAACGACACCACTTTGAGAGATGGGGAGCAATCCGCCGGGGTCTCTTTTACCCTACAGGAGAAGCTCGCCATTGCCCGCTCACTGGATGAGTTGGGGGTGCCTGAATTGGAGGTAGGGATCCCCGCCATGGGAGAGGATGAGCGTCTGGCTATCCGCGCTATTTCTGCAGCCGTGGAGAATGCCCGGTTAATGGTCTGGTGTCGTATGCATAGCCAGGATATTGGTCTCTGTCGAGATCTGGGTGTGCAGATGATCGATCTGTCGATGCCTGTCTCCGATCAACAGATCAGTAAGAAGCTAGGTCGCACACGGGAGTGGGTGCTTGCGCAGATCGCGCCCTGTATCGACGAGGCGCTGGATCTCGGTCTGGAGGTTTGTGTCGGTGGCGAGGATGCCTCGCGGGCCGACCCGGCATTTCTCTGGCAGGTGGTTGAGGTGGCCGAACGGGCGGGGGCACGGCGTTTTCGTTTTGCCGATACGGTGGGCATCATGGAACCGTTTCAGGTTTATGACGCCATCCGTGATCTACGGGCCATGACTGATATGGAGATCGAGATGCATGCCCATGACGATCTTGGGCTTGCCACCGCAAATACCCTGGCTGCTATCCGTGGCGGTGCGACACACGCCAACACTACGGTGCATGGACTTGGCGAACGTGCCGGCAATGCACCACTGGAGGAGGTGGTGATGGGGCTGCGCCGCTTCCATGAACAGGGCTATGGGATCGATATGACCCGTTACTCCATGCTTTCGCAACTGGTAGAACGCGCTTCCGGGCGTAGTGTCGGCTGGCAGAAGAGTTTGGTGGGGACGGGGGTTTTTACTCATGAGGCGGGTATCCACGTGGATGGACTGATGAAAGATCGGCGTAACTATCAAGGTGTCGATCCGGCAGAATTGGGTCGTGACCACGAGTTTGTGCTGGGCAAGCATTCCGGCAGCCACGCGGTGATCCAGGCCTACGCAGGCATGGGAATGGCCTTGAGCCGGGAGCAGGCGGAATCACTGCTAACCCAGGTACGGCGTCATGCCATACAGTACAAAAGACCACCGGCGGAACAGGACTTGCGCCGTTTTTATCTGGAAATCAACAGGGAGCCACAGGAGTGGATGTGTCAATGATGAATAGTGAAGCCATAGCGGAAGTGCAGATGCCCTCTAAACCGTTATCTTTCTGGCGGCAGGTTGGCGAGGATATCCGCTGTGTGTTCGATCGTGATCCGGCCGCCCGCACCCGATTCGAGATCATGACCACCTATCCGGGGGTTCATGCCGTACTGCTCTATCGCATAGCCAACCGGCTCTGGTGTCGAGGCTGGCGCTATCTGCCGAGGTTGATCTCCTATATCGGTCGCATCTGGACCAGTATCGATATCCATCCCGGCGCCACTATCGGCCACCGCTTCTTTATCGATCACGGCGCTGGCGTAGTTATTGGTGAGACTGCCGAGGTGGGGAATGACGTGACCCTCTATCACGGCGTCACCCTCGGTGGTGTTTCTTGGAACAAGGGCAAGCGCCACCCGACCCTGGGCGACCGGGTGGTAGTCGGGGCAGGGGCTAAGATCCTCGGTCCCATTGAGATTGGTGAACAGGCCAGGGTAGGGGCCAATTCCGTCGTGATAGCGCCAGTACCCGCAGGCAAGACTGTGGTCGGTATTCCAGGCAAGCTAGTGAAATCGAGCCGAGGTATGACGGATGGTATCCACGAGATCGATCTTAACCACCACTTGATACCCGATCCAGTGGCTGATGCCATCGGTTGTCTGCTGGAACGCATTCGCCTGTTGGAGCAGCAGGTGGGAGTTCACGGCTGCATACCGGGTGGCGAGGCACCTGAAGATGAATGTAACCACTGTGATGCTAAGTTGGTCTGCGAACCGCCCCGTCCACAAATGAGTGAGGAGGGCTGATCATGGCAATCGATCTTTTGGAATTCGACAGTGAGGAGCTTTACTTCGACGAGGTGCTCGATGAAGAGGCGAAAGTTTGCCTTGACAGGGCCTCGGAAGAATACGGCACGCTCGGGGCGGAAGACGCACTGCTGCGAGCATACTTTCTCGAGCCTGAACACCCGATGGTATTGGTGGCGCTGTATCGCTTCTACTACTACCAGCATCGTTTGAAGGAGTCCCTGCTGGTTGCTGAGCGTGTGCTGAAGGTGATCGGCAAGCGTTTAGAGTTCCCTGAGGATTGGCGGGATTTAACAGAGCTGGGCATAGGTAGCGGGGTGATGATCTCCATGACCATGATCCGTTTCTATA
>JASFJX010000450.1:0-4136 GCA_050119385.1 Candidatus Thiodiazotropha sp.
CGGTAGGCAGCGCAAACTCAGGTACCGACTTGCCGATCAATGGAGATGGAATCTCCCGTGGGTTCATGCCTAATCCCTTGAACAGAAAGGCCGCAATCACTGCGAAAACAATAAGGGGAATGGAGTAGCGTAGGTATCGATTCATGCTTGGTTTAACTCCCGGGCGCTGCCGTCGCGGCATTGGCAGCATTGACCTGCTGAGAGGATCTTACCTTGGCGCTACGATAGCGCCGGTCGGTGACTGCAAGAATGCCGCCCAGCCCCATCAACAGTCCGCCCAACCATATCCAGCGGACATAAGGCTTGTAGTAGAGGCGCAGGCTCCAGTCACCGTTATCCAGAGGCTCACCCAAGGATACATAGAGGTCACGGGTAAACCCCCAGTCGATGGCCGCCTCTGTCATCGGATTCCTCTGCACGGAATAGGTACGTTTTTCCGGTTCCAAGGTAGCCAGGTGCTGGCCATCTTTGGAGACCTGGAAGCGGCCTCGATTGGCTTTATAGTTAGGCCCTGACGTGCGTTTCACGCCTTCAAACTTGAATGTGTAACCAGCGATCTCACTCACATCCCCGGGACTCATACGGACATCGGATTCGATGCCATAGTTGCTCACCATGGTCAGGCCAACGATGAACATCGCCACCCCCAGGTGAGCGAGGATCATGCCGTAATAGCTGCGTCCGCCGGTTTTGAGGTCGAGCCAGAAGCCGGGGAATCCCTGTTTGTGTTTAAGGCGGTCTCGTAGACTGACGACATGTGAGGTGGCGATCCACATCGCCAATCCCATACCGAGCCCAACCAACCAGTTGCCTGCGGAGAACATGGGTAGAAGACTCAGCAGACCGAACAACAGGCTGATAACGAAGGCCGCTCTCAATTGCTTGACCAGCAGGGAGGGTTCCGCATGTTTCCAGTGAGCAAGTGTGCCCACCCCCATGAGCAAGGCGAGGAACGGAGTTGTGAGCAGGAACATCTTGTTGAACCAGGGGAAGCCCACGGAGATTTTTCCCAGGTCGAGGGCGTCATAGATGAGTGGAGCCAAGGTGCCGAGCAGGACCAAGGCTGCAAACACCGAGAGTAACAGGTTATTGCCCAGCAGGAAGCTCTCTCTGGAGATCAGATCAAACCGACCACCCCCGGATATGTAGGGTGCGCGCCAGGTATAGAGGAGCAGCGATCCGCCAATCACGATCAGTAGGAACATCAGGATGAAGACACCCCGCGCCGGATCCGAGGCGAAGGAGTGGACCGAGGTAAGTACACCGGAACGTACCAGAAAGGTACCCAGCAGGCTCAGGGAGAAGGCCGAAATGGCGAGCAGAACAGTCCAGCTTTTGAAAGCGCCTCGCTTTTCAGTAACCGCCAGGGAGTGGATCAGGGCGGTACCCACCAGCCAGGGCATGAAAGAGGCGTTCTCTACCGGGTCCCAGAACCACCAGCCGCCCCAGCCCAGCTCGTAATAGGCCCACCAGCTTCCCAGGGCGATACCCAAGGTGAGAAAGACCCAGGCGATTGTCGTCCAGGGACGGGACCAACGTGCCCAGGAGGCATCGAGTCGCCCTCCCAGAAGGGCGGCGATGGCGAAGGCGAAGGCAACGGAAAAACCCACATACCCCATGTAAAGCATGGGGGGGTGGATCGCCAGGCCGGGATCCTGCAGCATGGGATTGAGTTCACGCCCCTCGAAGGGGACCGGGAAGGTTCTGTCAAAAGGATTCGAAGTAAAGAGCATGAAGAGCAGGAAGCCGATGCTGATCATACCCATTACGGAGAGTACCCGGGAAACCATCTCCAGGGGCAGATTACGGCTGAAAATCGCGATAGCCACACTCCAGCATGAGAGCAGAAAAGCCCAAAGCAGAAGTGAGCCTTCATGGGCTCCCCAAACTGCGGATACCTTATATAAATCGGGCAGCTTGGTGTTGCCATGTTGGGCCACATAGATTACCGAGAAGTCGTTACTCAGGAAGGCGTTGGTAAGAATGATCAGAGAGATCGATAAAAATACGAACTGTCCCCAGGCGAGGGAACGGGATGCCGCCATCCATGAGGCCGTACGAGTATAGGATCCGATTAGTGGTACGACTGCCTGGGTGATTGCCAGGCAGAGGGCGAGAATGAGTGCGAAATGGCCGAGTTCAGGAATCATTGGACGCTCGATTGGGTGTTTTCTACCCCCTCTTCATGGGCGGTCTGCAAAGAAGCGGCAACCTCTGGGGGCATATAGTTCTCATCGTGCTTGGCAAGTACCTCGCTGGCAATGAAAATGCCTGTTTCATTCAACTGCCCCATGGCGACAATCCCCTGACCCTCCCGAAACAGGTCAGGCAGGATGCCGGTGTATTCAATAGTCACAGTCTTGGCGTTATCAGTGATTGAGAATGCGGTGGTCAGTCCATCCGGTTTGCGCTTTACGCTATCGACCTCTACCAGCCCGCCGATACGAAACGGATGGGCGGTCGGTGCTTTGCCTTCTGCAACTTCCGATGGGGAGAAGAAGAACATCAGATTTTCATCAAATGCATTGAGCGCCAACCAGGTAGCCACTGCAATACCGGCAACCATCAGGCCTATCAGCGTGAGTCGTTTCTTGCGTATGGGATTCATCTCTGTTCTTTCCTGGCCCGGCGTAATTTTCGGGCGATATCTTTCAACACTCGCTTATGTTGTTGCATCGGAGCAACAATATTGGCGACAAGGACAATCAGCGCCAACAGAAAGGAGGGCCAAACATAGACGGCGTATCCGCCCATGGCGAAGAATTCGCTCATTTTGCCTCCTGTTCGACCATTTCCTGCACCCAGCGTGAATTGCGTTCACGCTCGACGATTTCAGCTCGCGCGCGCATTAAGACCACAGCACCATAGTAAAGTTTAAATGATATAGCCATGATTAGCAGCGGAATCAACATACTCATATCCATAGAGGGTTTGCCGAATTTCGTGATCGATGCAGGCTGATGCAGCGTATTCCACCACTCCACCGAATAGTGAATGATCGGGATATTGACCACTCCAACCAGGGCCAGTATCGAGACGGCTCGGGCTGCGACCCGCTTGTCTTCGATGGCACTGTGCAGGGCGATAATGCCGAGATAGAGAAACAGCAACAATAGTTCAGATGTCAGTCGTGCATCCCACACCCACCAGGTCCCCCACATCGGTTTGCCCCACAGGGAGCCGGTGGCCAGGGCCAGAAATGTAAAAGATGCCCCTACGGAGGCGCTGCTGATGACGATGACTTCTGTCATCTTGATGCGCCACACCAGGCTGATCAAACCTGAGACGGCCATCACGACATAGATAAACATCGACATCCATGCCGCGGGCACATGGATGTACATAATACGGTAGCTTTCACCCTGCTGATAGTCGGGTGGGGCGATGAACAGGCCATTGTAGAGGCCCCATAGCAGCGTGATCAGAAAACTGACCATGAACCAGGGGATTAATTTACCCGCCACAGTATAGAAATAGCGTGGCGAACCCATTTGATGAAAGAAGCGAATAATCATATCAACTCAGACTGATTCTCAATGAAGCGGCAGTGGCCAAAGGCGCCAGAACCAGGGAACCTACCAGCATGGCGGATAAAATGGATAATTGCGCCGTGGTCGGTATTCCGACTATGGCAGTTTTGACAGCATCCGAGGCAAATATCAATACCGGTACGTAGAGGGGCAGTACCAGCAGTGAAAGGATCACCCCGCCTCGACGCAAGCCCACTGTCAGGGCCACTCCTACGGAACCGATCAGGCTCAGCACCGGGGTACCTAAAAGTAATGTCAACATCAGGGTGGGTATGGCTGACCCTGGGATATGCAGTAACACTGCCAACAATGGCGCAATAAGAAAAAGCGGGAGCCCGGTTACCAGCCAGTGAGCTAAAATCTTCGCCAGGACCAGGATCGAGACCGGATGAGCACTCAACATGAACTGTTCCAGTGAGCCGTCATCGTAGTCGGAGCGGAACATGCTATCCAGGGAGAGCAGGGCGGCGAGTAGGGCGGCTACCCAGATAACGCCGGGACCGACCGCTTCAATCAGCTTGGGATCGTTGCCAATACCCAATGGGAACATGGCCGTGACCAGGACGAAGAAGAGCATTGGATTGACCAGTTCCGCGCGACGGCGAT
>JASFJX010000451.1:0-4134 GCA_050119385.1 Candidatus Thiodiazotropha sp.
AGCTACTAGCTTTTTGGATGGCATCCTGCCTGCTTTATCAACCAAAAATGATTTATCGAGTGTTAGTAATTGAGATACGTTCACTACCGAATCTTTTGATAATCCCGATTCTTTCTTTGAAATGAGGAAGTTACCCGGAGCGTCACATAATCGAAGATTTGATGTAACGACAGCAACGATTACAGTATTAATCTTGCTTTTGTTGAAATCATTAGAAGAAATTACAACAACAGGTCGCCTATAACCTGGTTCTGCCCCCCTGGGTTCACCCAGAGAAGCCCACCATATTTCACCTCTTTTCATTACCACTCTTCTTTTGGGATAGAACGCATTTGCATGGTATCTAGCGTCTCATCTAGCGAAGAAGACTCCTTTTCACTATAAATCTCGTTCAAGACTTTTGTAACATTCTGACTTTTATGCGAATCCATATACTCAGCGACAGCTTTAGCATATAGCTCGCTTCTAGAGATTCCCAAACGGTGGGCCAAGCCTTCTGCTGCCTGGAATATTGAATCTGGTATTGAGATAGCTGTTTTCATAATAGCCAAGTATAACTGTGGTTATACCGCTGTCAAGGATTGGCATTTGAAACAGTCACGGTAGGAATGCCGGTTGGCACGACGCCCCCCCGTTCAGGTCCCCGCATGAAATTTTCCCTTTGTGTCAGAATCCCAATAGAACTCGAAATTCAGAAAACAGAATCTGTTCTTTAGTCGAGGTTGAAATCGACTGAAGCGGAGGGTATTTGTTTTATCCGATGAAACATTCGGCTTAGTTGAGTCTGGCGTTTATTAGCGGGTTAATCAGCTGCTATAGCTGAGTATACGCGGCCAACGCTCATAAGCTGCATCTTCCAGCTCCGGGGTGATGGTGACTACATAGACACGTCTCTCGTGCTCCCAGTGGGCCACCAGGCCCTGAACCCATTTGCCCGGAGTGAGATCGAACCAGCGGCTGGCGCCCTCCATGTCCACCTCCATGAACTGGCTGATGAGCAGTTTTACCGGAATCGGTCGCCAGCGGTCCCAGCGTCCGCCGTAGATGGCATCGAGTCTGGCCCAGCCGCCCAACGGCAGTTTGCCGAGCTGATGTTTGCGCCGGCCCCAGGGCAGCAGGTCGGCGCCGCCGTGCCTGTTTTTCACTGGCAGGCAGGCCCTGGCATTGGGGAATTTGGTACGGAAATCCTGGCCGTTGAGGGTGTAGTGGACGGCGGTGCACATGGTTAATTATTCATAAGAATGGTTTCCCTGTGCCCAAACGGCTTCCACGCCGGGGCGATGACATTGGGCATTTTCGATCGGTTCAGCAGGCGGACAGGGGCCAGGGTGAACTCCCCGTAGCGCTGGTTGATATGGTCCATGGCTTGGTTGAGACGGTCCTGGCGTTGGTGATCCGGTTGCAGAAGGTCGAACTGGTAGTCGGCGTATTTGGGATCGAGGGCGGTGATCTGCACTTGGTGGCAGCCCTGGCCGGCCCAGTGTTGGTCAAGAAAGTCCTGGCACATGGCAACGATCTGAGGGCCGTGGTCGGTGGGTGGGTCGCAACGGTATTTGCGGCTAAGGTAGCCCTCGTCGATACGCACTCCGATGTAGAAGTGGCTGGCGCGGAAATGGTGCAGGCGTAGCCGGGTGGCCACCTTTTCCGCCATGTGCAGGAGGAAGGTTTCGATCACATCCCGCTGGCGGGTGTTGGGGGGCATGACTTTGCCATGGCCGATCGATTTCGGCGCATCAATGTCCCTATGCACCGGTTCGGGATCAAGCCCCTGGGTCATCAGCCAGATACGCCGTCCCGGATTGCCGAAGCGGCGCCCGATCTCGCCAATAGGCAGGCGGCGCATGTCAGCGCAGGCATAGACGCCCCGTTCCGCCAGGTAGCGACCGATGCCCTTGGCGATACCGCACAATTCGGTGACCGGCACCCTGGCAAGAATCTGTTGTGCCGTGTCGGGGGGGATAATGGTCAGGCCGTTGGGTTTGTTGAGTTTGGCGGCGTACTTGGCAGTGGTCTTGTCGCCGCTGACCCCTACCGAGCAGAGCACCCCTCCGGAGGCCTCCAGCACGCTCTGTTTGACTCGACGGGCGACCTGTTGCGGGGTGCCGAGCAGGCGTTGGCAATGGGTGATGTCGAGGAAGGCCTCATCGACGGAGAAGATCTCCATGTCCGGGGTGATGCTCGAGAGTGCCTCCATGATGCGGGTGGAGATCTGGGCATAGCGCTCCGGCCGGGCCGGTACCTGCAGGAACCCGGGACAGATCCGCTGGGCCTCTTTTAGCCGCATGCCGGTATGCACGCCATAGGCCCGTGCTTCATAGGAGCAGGTGATGATGCAGGTCCCCTGGGCGCCGTTGGTAATACCGATGGGGCGTCCCTGCAACTCCGGGTGGTCAACCTGTTCCACGCTGCAGAAGAAGGCGTTCATGTCCACCAGAATCATGGCGCGGGACCAGTAGGTATTGGGCTGGGTGTCGTCGTAGCGCATGAGAGTCGCTTAATTCAACATTCAAAATTATCAGTATCGCCTCAGCTGGCACACCAACACTCCCTGGATCCGCACCCGCTTTGCCGCATAGATCATCGAGGGGATGTCGGGGTTTTCAGCAATCAGCTTGATACGCCCGCTCTTGAGGCGCCTGAGGCGCTTGAGGGTGGCTTCCTCGTTGTCGATCAGGGCAACCACGATGGTACCGTCGTCGGCGGTGTCGCGGCGCTCGATTACCACCAGGTCGCCGTCGAGGATGCCGGCGTCGATCATGGAATCCCCCTTCACTTGCAGGGCGTAGCGGTTGGGACCGAACAGGTCGTTCAGTTCGAGGCGGTCCTGGTTGGCGATGGCCTCGATGGGCTGGCCAGCGGCGATGCGGCCTAGCAGGGGCAGGCTGGTTTTCGAGAGTTCCTCCTCATCGACCAGCTCGATGCCGCGCTTACGCCCGGGGATCAGGCGGATGCGTCCCGCATCGGCCAGCGCCTGCACGTGGCGGTGGGCGGTTCCTTTGGAAGTGATGCCGATACCTTCGGCAATTTCAATCAACGAGGGGGCGTATCCACGCCTTTTCAGGTAACGGCGGATAAAGGTCAAGGAGCGGTCTTGGGTAGGGGTTAGCATGGTTGTTCTCCGAATGTTCTGTTAAACCATCTTAGAGTATAGAACATTCGGAGAACTGTAAACAGGGGGAGTGTTCAATATCAAATAAAGTGTTTTGTAAACGCTCGAGAAATTCTCTATATTTATATGATAAATAAAAGATATTTAGGGGATAACCATGCCTAACCGGATCTTGCAGCGTTTTTCATTGATTCTCGCCATCGTGATGTTGAGCCTGTGGGGAGTGACCCTGATCGTTGATCCTCACTTGATTTCCGGTTATTTCAGTGTTGAACCGGTCAATCAGGCATTTGCCGGTATGATGGGAGCCGCCCTGCTGGGATTGGCCTTTATTTCATTGGCCGGTGTTACCCGCTGGCTGCAAACTCCTCGGGCATTAGGGGTTGCGATGGCTATTTTGGTGGTGGAAACCGCCTACCTAATGCTGGGTTCCGGTGATATGTTGGTGACCCTGCCCACAACCATCAGCCTGGTGACCGCCGCTGCTGTGGCCTTCTTTCTTCTCGTTTGAGCGCTAAATCCGTCAGCTTTTTAGCGTAGGCTACTTATAGCTAATCAGCCCGGGCTATTTCTTCATTGTCTGATATTCGACGAGTAAGCGGCGGCTCTCCTGCATTTGATCTTTGTTTAATTTGACAATTTTTTTTGCCCGAAATAGTGAGAGCAAATTTTTGATGTGGGATTCTTCGTGAGCCTTGATAATAAGGCGGTTATATTGTTCAAGTGTTGCAGTCGGCATGTTTTTGTTGAAAGCAATAACCTGCGGAATTATCTCTTCTGATGCTAACAGTATCTCCAGTTCATTAGAGATTTGCTTGTTCAATTCTGCGGCTGTTTCTAATGAAACATTTGTCACCAGGGCAGAGTCTGTTTTACCGAAAAACAGGTCGATTATAGAAGAATGGATGTCTTCAACTTCATTGATGTGAGCGAAATAATGTTCACTTAGCGGCAGGCCTCTTTTTATCAGTTCAGAATCGAGATAGAGTCTGCCAAGTAGATGGCCGCTTGGAATGGTTATTGAT
>JASFJX010000452.1:0-4129 GCA_050119385.1 Candidatus Thiodiazotropha sp.
ACGGTTTATTAGCCGTCGCCATTGTGTACTTTTCTATCCAATTGGATGCCTCCGCCTGGCAACTTGGCCTGATTACATTCTGCGTAACCTTATCGCGCGGTTTTTTAGGGCCGTTGGGTGGGCTGATCAGCGACCGCATGAATCGAAAATATTATTTAATTGCCGTCGAAGTTTTGCGCACATTATTGATGTTTGTCGCTTTCCTATTATTCATCAGCGAACAATTAAATATTTGGGGGCTGGCGTTTATTGGCACCTTGGTTTCAACCTTGTTTGCCATTTCCGTACCGGCTGCAAAAGCCGCAATCCCAAAATTGGTTGAAGAACACGAACTGCAATTGGCGAATGGGTTGATTCAAACCATCACCTGGCCCGCCTTCTTTTTAGGTTCAGGCATTCTTGCCGTTATTCTGCCGATTGGCCTCGAACGCTTTATATTTTTAATCGTAGCGATCAGCTTTTTAATGTCCAGCCTATTGCTGCTGTATATCCCAAAAAAAGACGCCGCGCGTATCGAGTCGAATTCAAACAACGAGAAACAATCGCTGTGGCATGAACTCACACAGGCGTATCGTGAATTAAAATCCGATTCCGTCATACATGCACGGGTATGGGCTTACGGTATATTCACATTCTTCTGGCGCGGAGCGCTACAAATTATTTTACCACTGGTGGTGATCTCAACTCTCAACAGTCCAGCGTGGGTGTACGGCGCACTCATGTTCGTCAATGGCGCTTCGGAATTCATCGCCAATTTAGTGGTCGGCAAACTCAAATTAAAAAAACCTTTGGTATTCACCTTTTCGTGCGAAGTCTTAATCGGTTTGGGCATTCTCACGATCTTTGCCTCCTTTGCTTTACCCATTCCTGAAATCGGCATATTTATCGGCGCGATTTTAATTGGCGTTGCAGCTGCAACTATTGACATTCCATTGCTCACCGTTATTCAAAAAAGCGTCGATGAACGAAATGTCGCAAAAGTTATTAGCTATTGGTTTACCATCGGCTCAGCCGGCGGTGCGTTGGGAAGCCTAGCCATAGGAGTTTTCTTTGAATTCGTGGAGATTAAACTGGGTATCGCGATTTTAGGCGCGTTCGTCATTATGATCGGCGTTCAATTGATGTTATGGGCGAATAAAAACAATCAATATGAGGTCCTGTGGAAGAACCCTCGAAAATGACGAGTAGCCTGGATTTACCATGATCGAAACGCGACAATCTATTATGCCCCGACCGTCCCGGTCACCGGACCTACGCCAAAGAATCGCAAGCTCGCTGCTGGCTCCGGCACCAAGTATAGAAGATATAGACGCCCCATCTTAACCGAGGGCTACCATCATTGATGGATACCTCTACGTGGTAAATTATACCACCCCATCATAAAAACGGAGGCTTCTATGAACCAAAATGTAATCTATATCGGCCTCGATGTCGATGATAACCAGTACCACGGATCGGCCCTCAACACTGAGACCGGTGAGGTGATGGCTTTCAAATGCCGTCCCACGTTAAAGGGTTTGCTGGGTCAAATGGACAGGCTCCAAAAAGGCTTCCCCGCCGGGGTATTCCGACTGTGTTATGAGGCCTCCTATGTTGGCTATACCCTGCAACGGGATCTTGCTGCCAATGGCTATCACTGCGATGTGGTCGCACCCACCAGCATCCCCAGCCCCCGAGGAAAACAAGTCAAAACGGATCGTATTGATGCCGCTCAACTGGCGCAATTCTATGCCAATGATATGCTCACTTATGTTTCGATACCCGAGGTGGAGCAGGAACAAGAACAAGACCGGGATCTGCTACGCTCGCGACAAAAGCTGTTAGATCAGCAGACGGAATTGCGCAAGCATATTCAAGCCCTGTTACGTCGAAACGGGCGGCATTTCAAGGCCGAGACTCACTACAAAACCCACTGGACTCTCCCGCACTATGCCTGGCTTGATAGAACCATCGAAGTCGCTTCCGGGAGCTTTAAGGTTAACCTATCACTGCTGGTGCGCCAGTTAAAAGCGCTCAATAATATCCTGGCTGAATATGACGAGCAGGTTGAAGTACTGGCGCAAACACCACAATATGAGAAGCCAGTACAGGCCTTGACCTGCTACAAGGGCATCAAGAATCTCTTCGCCCTGACCATGATTACCGAAATCGGCGACGTGAAACGTTTCCCCCATCCCCGACAACTGGCGTCCTGGATTGGCATGGATATCCGAGAGTATTCCTCCGGAGGCAAGCACAACCGCTTCGGGATTACCAAGCATGGCAACCGGTTCTTGCGTATGGCCTTCGGTGAGGCCAATCAGCGCGGATACCGCACGGCTAAAATCTCCCAGCAATTAAAGGCCCGACGAAAAAATACGGACGCTGAATTAGTGAGTATTGCCGATCGTTGCTTGAAACGGTTGAACAAAAAGGGCAACCGTTTATTGATAGCGGGCAAGCATCCAAACAAAGTGAAGGTTGCCTGTGCCCGGGAAATGGTCGGCTTTGTCTGGGAGTCACTGCAAAAGGTGGCCGCTGATCACGTCTTCATTAAAGGTGAGCATTTCTGGAATCGAAACGATTAAATTGGTGGCATTGCACAACGATGAAGTACTGTCGCACTATGGGGACCACTCATACCCCTCCCTCATCCAACCAAGGTCAGGATAACGTTGGCGCACGTATACACTCTTTTAAAGTATCTACTGTTATCATCGCCGCCCTTATGTCTGCTCCCCTAGCGCTTGCGGGACAGCAGGATTTGTGTCCTGACGGCTGGAGTTGTAAGAAAAACGAAAATGGTAACATCTGGATACTTACTGCTCCAGAGGGCGAGAATGCTGGCAAAGGCCAGGTAGTGTTGTCTTCGAAAGAGGCAGTGGCAAATAGGGAGGATACCTTAGACGCTAACTTGCGCCGGATCGTTCCTGAGGGTACTTCGGTAGTCGCCCAGCCCCTACCGAAAAAGACGAAGTTCGGAAATGCCGCCATGGGTATCTATGAGAAAGAGAGCAATTCCCAGCGTTTCATGGCAGGTACATTTGTGGGTTCTTTCAAGGCGGGAGGAACAATAACATGTAGTATTTACATGCCGCTTTTACCGGACGGAATGCCTTCACCTGCCTACATTGAGTTCTTTGATGAATGCGAAACTTTTGCAACATCCGGAGCATCCTTCAGCAAGAATCCAACCCTGTCAGGCGATACGAACAAGGCTATCGCAAAAGCCAGTGTTTCGGAAAAAACCGCTGAGGTTGAGGCCTATGTTTTAGACCTCGAATACTACACCTACGGTATAGGCGGGATGGTGTTACCGGAATCCTATCCGGTTGTGCTGCTCAAGAATGGTGTGGCACTTAGAGACCTTCAGGCCGATCCAGCTAATATAGACTTAACTCGTCTCCGAGCCACCCAGGCGGGCGATGTTGGAACATGGAAGCGTAGCCAGACCAAGTATTATTTGTTCTGGCCGGATGACGAAGAACCCAGCGAGATAGACATAGATGCTGCTCGCCCGCAAGTCTTCCAAACCGGCCAATCTCTGGATGGTGAATGGACGTCGGTCAGTGGAGGTGGTGACTCGTCACTCGGTGGCAGTGAGACAATTTCTGCAGTGGATAGCTTTCGTTTTTATAAAGATGGTTCATTCAGTGAGGGTCGATCGGTCGGAGCAATCTCTATAGGAGCTGTTGGTGGTAAGGGGTCTGGCGCTTCAGGTATGTACCGCATCAACGGACCGTCGCTAACCCTTAACTATCATGATGGCCGGGTCACTACTACGTCCCTGTTTTATCTTGATAGCGATGATGATGGTGATGATGGAAGATTATTGTGGATTGGCGGCGAGAGCTACGTCGAATAGGAACAATCGGAGAAAAAGGAGAGAAACTACCAAACTACCAACAAACTACCAAACTACCTAACTACAACAACTACCAAGACACCCACCCTAAATTTGCTAAAAAAAAGCCAATCGATTAATCTATCTAGACCCTGAATCCGTGACTTTAAACTAAATCAAGAAGCATATTCTCCATATATTTACAAGCATATCTTGATAAAATGGTGCTTTGTGAAATTTCACTTGCTGGGTGAACTATGAAGCGCTTCAAAATTGAACAGTCAGACGCCGATATCATCAGCCACA
>JASFJX010000453.1:0-4117 GCA_050119385.1 Candidatus Thiodiazotropha sp.
CAAGCAAAGAGATAAATAGGCCGTGCGAATTCATAATCAGCAAGTTATAGATACTTGTAAGTTTACCGGTTAATGTTATTCTACTATTATCTGAATAGATCACTCGATCTGGTTATTTTTTAGGAGAACTCGAATTATTCTGGTTGGTAGACGCATTGCCTGAAGAATTACTTAACTTCATCCAGTAGCGAGTTTGCCTTTTTTTCAGAAGGAGTGGTTTTAATGGTTCGCTCCAGTTGTGTTTAACTGCAGCCTCAATGATAAAGCTACCATCAAGAGGTTGATAACGGAGTCCATGTTTGATGATTGTCATCATATTATGCTTTAAGCTGTTCGGTAGTTGTTTCCAGTGTTTTATGGCCAAGGGTATCAACTGCATCTGATTCAACCTTTCATAGGGCTCAAAACTTGCGGAGCGAGCCATAGCAATAATGAAAAGCTCAGACTGATTAGGGTCGTAAGACAGGGCATTTGCCAGATACGCCCAAGTTAGTCCTGAGGAGGGGCGTTTTGTAAGCGCACGCTGTAAGTAAGTGATAGCTTGTGTGCAATGTTGATTATCTGCAACGTCATTACCCTGACGGGATGAGCAACATTTTATCAGTGAAAGACGTCCTAATCCTGATAAAAAGTCTGCCTGGACCGGATTGATTCTGTTTGCAGTAATATATCGCTCCCAGGCTATATTAAACAGATCATGATCATCTATTAGACACTGTTGTTCCCAGCGTTGGATCTCTTTCTGTGGTCCGATGGTTATGATTTCTGCCCAGGTCCATGCCCCAGTGATAATAATAAGTAATGAAGAGAGTAAAATTAAAACAAAGTAGTGCACTCGAATTAACTCAAAGTAGCTAGTCTGTGTGTATATCCCCCAACCAAGTCTAAGACATTGCTGGTTACCATTTCTGTTGCGAGGATTTCACCTACCAGTCTAGCTGCTACCTTAAAGCCTTGATTCAGATTTGGAGGGCGGTAACTGAGGTTGTGGCAATCTGTAGCAAGGACTCTTACTTTACCTTCTTTCATAAGGCTTTGGGCTAGCTTAAATGCGCATTTACCAAAGTGGCCAATGAGGCTGCTAGCGGTTATCTGAAGAGGGCATTCATAGTCGAAGAAAAATCTCATCTTATCAGGATGTTTTTGGAAAATTAGATTGCGTTCTGGATGAGCAATTACTGGGAGTATCTGATTCTTTTTAAGCCATTTGATGAGATTTTCGCTTCCAGCTGGTATCGTGTTCTGTGGGAACTCAAGGAGAAAGGATTTTTCTCCGCCACACTCCCCGAGCCAGGGAATTCCGTCGTTATCTACCATCTGCATTATCTCATGGCAAACATGGATTTCTGCGGCCAGGCGAAGTTCAATTGGAATGCCTGCTTCCATGACCAGGTCGCAAAACTCCAAAAAGCGTAACTCTAGGGATTTTCGGGTATTATTGTAGCGAGGATGGTGGATATGCGGTGTCAGTATCTGGGTTGTCACTCCATCGTTTACGGCTTTCTGCAACATTTCGAGTGCATCCTCGAGACTACTCGCGCCATCATCCACGTTAGGTAGGATGTGGCTATGCATATCAGCCATTGGCAGAGGTATATTGGGCGAGTTATACATAGTCAAACACTCAGGCGGCCTCATTAGTTTTGGGTGACTTGTACCCGTAATAGGAGCTGGTATGGTAATTGTAATTTCCATAGTAACTCATACGGTGTGGTATAGCATGCGTGAGAACGGAGCCTGTGACTTGTATATTGCCTTTATACAGCCGGTTCAATGCTTCTCTGGCCATCTTGACCGTGGTGGATTCTGCCTTGACCATTAAAACTACGCTGTCGCTCATTTGGCCGACTATAATAGCGTCGCTTACGGCGAGGAGCGGTGGTGTATCTACTACTATGTACTTGAAACGGGATCTCAATTGCTCAAGAAAAACAATGAACTCCTTCGAGGAGAGCAGGTCGAGTGGGTTATGTGCCAATATACCGCAGCTAACCATATACAGATTTGTTTCATCACCGCCGATTTTTGAAAACGCTACATCCTTGCTTTGGCAGCGATTGCATAGCAAGTCTGAAAGCCCTGTTGCAGGATCGATCTGCAACGAGAGCGAAATAGTCGGTTTCCTGAGGTCAGCCTCAAGTAATATAGTGCGGTCAAGTTGACCGAGTGAGGCAGCCAGATTAATGGCCAAAGTGGATTTTCCCTCTGAACCGTTGGCAGAGGTAATCATGATAACTTGCGGTGGTTGATCGATATTTGTGAATAGCAAACCGGTGCGAATATTGTTGATGTGTTCTGCGAACGAAGAGTGTGGATCACTAAGGTACTGCTTCTCCGGGGGGGGGGATTTCTCCGCAAAGGGAACAAGCCCCAAGGAGGGGATGTTTAGTTTCTCTTCAATGGATTCAGTGCTTTTGAATGTGTTGTCAAGAGACTCTCGCAGGAAAGCCAATGCTATTCCAAGGAATAGCCCAATTAACCCTGAGGTTATGATTCTACGTGGTTTATTAGGTTTGTGTGGGGTGATCGGAACGTTGGCAGGATCGATTACACGCACATTGGACGCATCATAGTCTTCGGAGACATCCGCCTCTTGGAATTGAGATAGAAAATTCTCATAGATCCGGCGGTTGTTTTCCACCTCGCGCTCAAGCCTTGTCAATTCAAAATTTATTCCCTTCAGATTACCAATCTCGCTTTTCTGTTCTCTGATAATTGATGCAATTTTTCTCTCCTGAGCTACGGCTAGTTTGTATTGCTTTGAGATATTATTCACCACTTTTTCAATTTCACGCTGTAAAGCAAGCTTTGCCTGTTTCAGGTCGGACTGGGCGGCAATCATATTTGGGTGTTTTTCACCGTAACGCTTGGATAGTTCCTTTACTTTACGGGTGAATCCAGCTTCTTCCTGCGCCATTCTGCGAACAGTTTCATTGTTGAGCACCGGTCCTAGAGAGTCAAAGTTGTCATTGCTGTCCTTCAGGGTTTTAACTTGGTTGTAGAGTATCTCCGCCTCGCTACGCTTGGTCTGTGCCTTGATCAGCTCTGCGTTTAATGTGGAGAGCTGGGTGCTGGCAATCTGCTGTTGGTGATCGCTGTCGACCAGTCCCTGGTTTCTTTGGAAGGACTCGAGGGCCTCCTCTGACTTGTTTAGATTATCCTTGAGTTCCGATAGCTGTTCATTTAGCCAACTTGCGGTCTTTTTGACGCCGTTTAGTCGGGAGTTGAGTCCGAAATCGATATAGGCGTTGGCAACTGCATTAACTACGTCCGCTGCTCGCTGGGGATCGACAGACTCGTAACTGATATCGATGATCTCACTCTGTTTGCCGCCCTTTACCTCCAGTCCACCCTGAATGCTACTGACCAATGCACGGAATAGCCTTTCGTCGTCTTGCTCCGGATCGGGTTTTGGTGGGAGAATATCTGGTAGCCATTGGCTCAAGTTTATGCTTTCTTTGATTCTCTGGAAGCTGCCTTTCGAATTCTTTGCGGCTTTATTTTCTTGTTCCTGTTTGCTCTTTTTAACAAGCTCCAATTTTTCGACAACCTTTTCGGCTACTGTGCGGGAGCGTATGATCTCATACTGGGTTTCGTAGAAAAGATAAACCAACGCTGTGTTGACATAGTTGTCATGAGTGTTGACATTTGGCTGAATGGGGTCCGCTAAAAGCACTGTCTTGGCTTTATAGATTGGCGTTGCGGAAAGCGCAAGGAGCGTACCAATGATGACTGCCATGAGGGTGATGCTGATGATGCCCCACTTGTGTCTAAGGATAGTGCGCCAGTACTGGAGTAGGTCGAGGCTTTCCTGATCTTCAAGTGTTATATCGTAACTCTCTGGTGGCGGCATCCTGCGCGGTAATCTTGGTGAATCATTCATAATTAGTGTTGTCTTCGGATTAAAAGAAACTCTCTTTGACATTAATTACATCACCAGGGCGAACCTGGTCATTTAGTTTGACTCCTTCCACCTCGTCGTTGCTATCTTCATGTGTAATAGAGATCTTGTTTTTATTTGCTCGCTCTGAGAAGCCGCCGGCTAGCGAGACAGCCTTGTGTACTGTAAGCCCGTCCCGGTAACCGTAGCCACCAGGATTTTTTACTTCGCCGGTAA
>JASFJX010000454.1:0-4112 GCA_050119385.1 Candidatus Thiodiazotropha sp.
TCTACGGCCACCGCGGCGACCGCGACGTGATCCCTTGGGCTTCGGAGCCTCGCCATTAGTAACTTCAGGCTGAGCGCTACTCTTTTCCTGGGGTTTTATATCCGTTACCTGTTTTTCAGTTGTCTTGTCAGACGATTTCTTTTGTGGTTGTTTGCGTTTGCCCGTGGTAGCTGACTCCTGGCTACGTCGCTCCTGTCTCTCTCCACGTTTACCCTCACCGGCTCCTCCCTTGCCGCGGGCGGACGCTGCCGATTTTTTACGCCCTTTTCCTGCTCCTGTCGGTTGGCCGCGGCCGGCGCCACCCTGGCGGGGTTTGGCACTCTTTTGATGGGTAGGCTCCTCCTTGACCGGTTCTTCCTGTTTTGAGGTGAAAATACTGAAAATTCTCTTCAAAAAGCCGCCTTCACCCGTCTCCGTTGCCTGTCGGGCGGGTTCAGTTCTCTGCGGGGCCGGGCTAGCGGGCGCAATCGATTTCACTGCGGGTTTTTCAGGTTGCGGTTGTTTAGTCTTGGCGAACCCCAGTACCTTCTGCTCGCTTTCGTCGCTGACCATCTTGTAACTTGATACGGCATCTTCATCCGATGGCAGGTCACTTACCCGTACCCGTTCGATAGTGTAGTTGGGTGTGTCGAGATGAAGGTTGGGCACCAGTACGACATCAATGGATTGGCGTCTTTCGATGTCGTGAATGGCTTGTCGTTTCTCGTTCAATAGAAAAGTGGCAATGTCGACCGGTAGCTGGGCGACAATACGGCCGGTATTCTCTTTCATCGCCTCTTCTTCGATGATGCGCAACACAGAGAGAGAGAGTGATTCCACGCCCCGAATGGTGCCATGTCCCTTACAGCGGGGGCAGACCTGTTCGCTGGCTTCACCCAGTGAGGGGCGCAGACGCTGTCGCGACATCTCCAGCAGTCCGAAACGGGAGATTCTGCCGATTTGCACCCGTGCACGATCCTGTTTGAGGGCCTCTTTGAGTCGATTCTCGACCTCACGTTGGTTACGTGAAGGGGTCATATCGATGAAGTCGATGACGAAAAGCCCGCCTAGATCCCGCAAACGCAGTTGCCGGGCGATCTCATCCGCTGCTTCCAGGTTGGTGTTGAGGGCGGTCTCCTCGATATCCGCACCCTTGGTGGCTCGGGCGGAGTTGATATCGATGGAGGTCAGGGCCTCGGTGTGGTCGATGACGATAGCGCCACCGGATGGCAGGCTGACTTCCCGCTGGAATGCCGATTCGATCTGACTCTCGATCTGATAACGACTGAAAAGAGGCACCTCGTCATCATAATGGCGTAATTTTTTGCTGTATTGTGGCATCACCTGATTGATGAAGCGCTCAGCCTGGCTGAAAACCTCCTTGTCATCGATGACGATTTCACCGATATCGGCACGTAAATAGTCCCGAATGGAGCGAATAATGACATTACTCTCCTGATAGATCAGGAAAGGGGCCGGTTTCTCTGCGGAGTGTTCAATTGCATGCCAAAGTTGGATCAGGTAGTCCAGGTCCCACTGCAACTCCTCGCTATTCTTGCCAACCCCCGCGGTTCGTACGATCAATCCCATATCCTCTGGGATCTGTAATTCACTCATGGCTTCGCGCAGTTCGGTCCTATCCTGGCCCTCTATTCTGCGGGAGACACCGCCGGCGCGGGGATTGTTCGGCATCAATACGAGATAGCGGCCGGCCAGAGAGATGAAGGTGGTCAGGGCGGCGCCTTTATTGCCGCGTTCCTCTTTCTCCACCTGGATAATCACCTCTTGGCCTTCTTTGATTGCCTCTTGGATATTGACTCTGCCAGAAGAGGATCTGGCTTTTTCTGAGAAGTAGGTCCTGGCAATCTCCTTGAGTGGTAGAAAGCCATGGCGTTCAGAGCCATAATCGACAAATGCAGCTTCCAGGCTGGGTTCGACGCGAGTAATGCGCCCTTTGTAGATATTGGCCTTTTTTTGCTCTCGACCCGGTACCTCGATATCGAGATTGAATAGTTTCTGGCCATCAACGATGGCAACACGCAGCTCTTCAGGTTGAGTTGCGTTGATCAACATGCGTTTCATTAGTTATGTATCCATAGCCATCCAGCAGCCTTTTCGCCTGGAATGACGCAGAGAAGTCATCAACGACGGAATAGGCAATAGCCTTTCCTGCTCGCCGTTAGAAGAGCATCACTACATACACCCGTAGAACCGGGTTCGATTCCAGGCTAGAAAACTAGCTCAGATAGCTGAAAAACTGTTAAAGTTCGCCGCTTGGAATCGGCTAATGATCGAACTGAATATATGGCGCCCAATGCAAAGGGAGAGCAACATGGCCAAGATATACCGGCCCGGCATCTATTCCCGGAGTAGGGTCCTGCAACAGACTCAAACTCGAAAAACTGCAATGGCGCGGAGGGTTCAGATTAAGAGCCAGATAACCAAAAGGCACCTGTGCGCTTGGCTGTATGATCACTTGCTCCTCAAGCAAATTGCATGCTGCAAGCGGCCACATACCGCGCGGATACCGGCGGATGTGACAACTCACGAGCCAGTATCTGAAAAACTGATGACAAATATAACAACCTTCACTCAGAACATCAATCGATATGCATAAATAAGCGACGCTAAATGTCAGAATCAAAAAAGAATTCTCCAGCAGTTCGAATGGTCGAAGTGGACTCGGAATATGCGGGCCAGCGAATTGATAATTTTCTGATGCGCCAACTCAAGGGCGTACCGAAGAGCTATATCTATCGTATTCTGCGAAAAGGCGAGGTCAGGGTTAATAAAGGCAGGGTCAAGGCGCCCTATAAGATCCAGACAGGGGACTTGGTAAGGATACCACCGGTTCGTAGTGACACATCCGAGACGCTGTACCGGCCTTCGGAGCAGTTGCAAAATATCCTTAAAAAGTCAGTGGTATTTGAAGATGAGCGTTTTCTAGTGCTTAACAAACCCTCTGGCATGGCAGTACATGGCGGCAGCGGGGTAAGCAGTGGCATCATAGAGGCTTTGCGTGTCATACGCCCGGATGAGCGCCATCTGGAGTTGGTGCATCGATTGGATCGGGAGACCTCAGGGTGCCTGTTGATCAGCAAACGACGCAGTTGCTTGCGGATTCTGCATGAACTCATGCGTGAAAACCGGGTCGATAAGCGGTATCTGGCCCTGCTTGCCGGGAGTTGGCGCAAAGGGGTGCAGGTTGTGAATATGCCCTTGAAAAAAAACACCTTACAGGGCGGTGAGAGGGTGGTTAGAGTGGATGCCGAAGGTAAACCGGCAGAAACTCGCTACAAACGCCTACAGCGTTTTAAGCAAGCGACATTGGTTGAAGTGGAACTGATTACCGGTCGTACCCATCAGATACGTGTGCATAGCGCCTGGCTGGGTTCGCCTGTGCTGGGTGACACCAAGTATGGCGTGGATGATGTCAACAAACGTATGCGGGAGATGGGGTTGAGACGACTCTTTCTGCATGCCCAGCAAGTGAGTTTCCGCTGGCCGGGAGAGAAGCATGATTTAACCGTTCATGCACCCTTACCGCAAGATCTGGCGGATCTCTTGGAGAAACTTAACATAAATGATGAAGTTTGAATTATTAGTCTTTGATTGGGATGGTACTTTGATGGATTCGGAGGCGCACATTGTCGCCTGTGTCGAAGCCGCGGTGAGGGATCTGAATCTACCGGTACCAAGCCAGGATGCGATTCGAAACATAATCGGTCTTGGCTTGTTGGAAGCGGTCAATACCCTGTTTCCCGGCCATAAAGCGGGTTTGCATCAGGAAATCGCCAATCGCTATCGAGTCCACTTTTTCAAAGACTCGGAATCACCATCGCAACTTTTTGAGGGTGCGCGAGAAGTCCTCAGCAAGCTGTCGCAACAGGGTTATCTGTTGGCAGTTGCCACCGGAAAGGGCCGTAAAGGATTGGATTATGCCCTTGAATCGACCGGTCTGGCCGAATTTTTTCATCTTACCCGCTGTGCCGATGAAACCTTTTCAAAACCTCACCCGGAAATGCTTAATCAGATCCTGGAGCAGGCGGGTGTCGAACCTGAACAGGCCCTGATGATAGGGGATACAGAGTACGATCTTGAGATGGCTGTTAATGCCGGTATGCCTTCATTGG
>JASFJX010000455.1:0-4110 GCA_050119385.1 Candidatus Thiodiazotropha sp.
AAATGTCTCCTCGATGATGATATCTATCACCCGAAATGGGAACAAAATTCATAATGGAATGGTTTCATAAATGTCGTATAAATAATGTGATCCAAATTTATTATTCTTAACAAAAATAAACAAAAATTAACAAAAAGAAACAGGGTTCTCTTTTTTATAAATATGCCACTGAGGTGTAAATGTAATATTAGAAACGCACAATAAAGTAAAGCGTTATAGATATTAGCGAAAACAAAAACGCAGGACTATCTCTTGTAAAACAGATCAGCTACGAATAAGTTAATTGTCGTGATGAAGTAGATAAAACAGTCTTTATAAAATGCTAATAACGTATGAATTAATCGTTAACAATATTTATGGTTCGATATTGGAGTAACTGAACGCAGGCATGGTGTTAGAACAATGCATATTGTTCAGGTGTTGGTGCATCTTATCTATTATGTGCGATAACACCAGACACTGAATTGCAGTACATCAGTAATTAGTCACAACATATTGCAAAAAACCATTGACAGGGGTACACGTTAATAGAGTTACTAATTAAGTGGGTGTCTATATTGAAAGATAGCGGTATTAAAACAGATCGATAGCATCGTGGTACAAAACGGGTAATGGTTTCCTATTCAAGACTGGGTTAAAAAATATCAAGTAACATTATATTAATAGAGTTAGAGTAAAACTCATATAGGAATCACATTACTAACGAGAAAGCATTCATAAATATTAAGTTAACCCACATGTTTTATCCGGTCGCTTAGAAAAACAGAATAATTCAAGATCAAATTTTCGGTCCGTTAACGGCACAGGGTGCGCCAAAAACCTGCTAGGAGCGGTATTGGCTTCGTGCCACTCATCAATAGCCAGCTATTAATTCAATCGCAAGTCCAAGTCTTAACGAAGAAACCGAGACGAGCATTGCGTTCCTGTATGAAACGTGAGGGTTCAGTCATGTCCTCGCTCAGCGTCGTTGATCTTGACAAGGGAAACGGTATTTTCTGCAAGCCACAACAAAAGGAAGAGCCCCTGGTGTACACATTGATCTACCTGATTACCCACGATTCTCAGCTATGAAGTCGATAAGCGGACGATACTCTAACCAATTGTATTTGCAGATCACTCTGGTATTCGATGCGTAATTTGGGTTCGTCTCCGTGGACTTAAGTTGTATAGGAAAGCCGCTGTAAACCCATCCGTGGGCGCTCGATGGCCGCATCCCTGCGGCCAACGCTTTCCTATACAACTTAAGTCCACAGAGACTACTGTGCTTAAATCAAGAACTGACTCAATGGCTGAGTATTGTGAGTAATCAGGTTGATCTATGACACGATTGAAGCACTGAGCCCGCGTTGGCCGGGTTAGTATATGTTAGTTTACTGATTAAAGTACTCTCTGCCGCGGTGACCGTCCACCATTAACTCGTGCCCATCCTGAAACTACATGGATGCCGCGCGAGCCTGGTCAGTACAGGGATGCGCCCCGAAGGAAATGCCCTTGGGGTGTGCTGTTGGGGCGTCGGAGAAAGACAGCCGTCTGGCGCCGAGGGGTAGAAAAGAACCCCTCATTTCTGGACGGGCACTAACTAATGCAGCAAGCGATAGTAAACACAGGAGACAGAAAATTAAATATTCTGTCTCCTGTGTTCCGGTAATGCTAAGGCCGGCGTTAGGCTCGGTTTTGTCGAGAAAACGTTATTGATCCCATAAGCGCTTCAATAATTCCATTTTATCGTCGTTGATGGCAGTCCAGGTGCCCCAGCCGGATTCATTGGAACCAGGCACATAGGTTGTGCCGTACAACCCGCCAGTATCGGCGGATTCAGGATTAATTGCCCAATAACAGGCATTCATTTTCTTCTCCTTTGCATAATCGACAAAGGCAGCTTGCCATTCGGCATCTACACCGGGTGTTATATGGCTCCAAAGATCTTGTTCCGCTTGGCTTGCGCCATCGGGCCAATCGATATTACCGCCGAACTCGCCAACAATAAAGGCGTAACCTTGATCTCGCAGGTACCCGAAGTGCTCTTCCCAGCCTGCACTCAGGGTTGCAGCATCAATAATGATATTACAATTCGCATTGCCTGCTTCATTGCCATCAAGACCGGTGCATTCCGGTTGTTCTGGGTCCATGAACTGTTTTTGAACGAACACAGATGGGCCGTAGGTATGCGGGGAAAGAACCAAACGTTCTTTAGGAATATTCAGAGGATCTGCACTAAAGGCGTAGAAGTTTTCACCCCAATTCGGGTTGTACGCTTCCTCACCATGAGATACTTTGGAACCATCATGCAGCTCTGAACCGATACCTTCAACCATGATCAAGACATTGTTGTTGACATCACTGATGGCTTGGTAGGCGCTTTCGGCCAGTGACTTCCACTCGGACCAGGTGTAATCCCAGGGCTCATTGAAAATGTCGATAGCCATAATGTTATCAACACCCAGTTCTTCCTCCAGACTGGCAACTTCACGTAAGGTATCTAACCATAAATCTTGGTTGTAAGCGGCTATTGTTGTCACGCTTGCTGGGTTACCTGTGGCTGAACAAGAGTGTTCTTCACGCGTATAGACATAGCCTTCGCGGTCAGCGTCCACATAAGGCGGTTTCGCATCTAAACGGCCGGCACGCCAGCCGACATAGTTGGAACAAGAATGAATATCGATAATCACCTCGATATCGTTTTCATCGGCAAGCTTGATGAAGTCTTCCAAGGCTTGACGGGCGTTCTCTTGTTGTACAGACGGGTCGTTTTTCAATGCACCGCCTTCACGCACCCATCCGATCCCTTGCGGGTCTGTTGCATCCAGGGTTTGTGGAGCAATGGGTAAGCGGACTACATTAAAACCTTGCGCCTTGATTTCGTTCATGGTTTTCTGGATGGTACGACCTGTTGGGTTCCACCACATGTTACCCAGGTAAAGCTCCAGCGCCGCACCACCTGCATTGTATTCTGCGTTAGCCGGCTCCTGCTGGCCCTCTAAACCAAACCAGGCACCACAACGAACAGGCATTTCAACACCATTTTTAGTGATATTACCGTCACTGTTTACACGGAACCTGCCTTGAGTAGGATCAGGTGTTGGTTCCGTGGTCGGCTCGGCAGTCGGCTCGGCAGTCGGCTCGGCAGTCGGCTCGGCAGTCGGCTCGGCAGTCGGCTCGGCAGTCGGCTCGGCAGTCGGCTCAGCAGTCGGCTCAGCAGTCGGCTCGGCAGTCGGCTCGGCAGTCGGCTCGGCAGTCGGCTCAGCAGTCGGCTCAGCAGTCGGCTCAGCGGTCGGCTCAGCGGTAGGCTCAGCGGTCGGCTCAGCGGTCGGCTCTGGATCGGTTGTGATCGCTTCATCAGGAGTGATATCACAGCCTATGCGTGAACTGCTCAGCGCAAGGTCATCCAGCCAGATGTTAAATTCCGGCGGTGTCGATCCGCTTTGGTAGAGCTGCCAGCCCAGACGGATCTTGTTGAAGTCGGGAAAGATGAAATCCCCGCTGCCGGTGTGTTTGTTGGTCGAAACACTCAGCTCTGGCTTTGCCTCGCCGTCGATCCAGACATTCACAATGTTGTCAGATGCATCCATCTGCCACTCCATGCATGTCCAGCTGCTATTCGTCGTAGGTGCGGTGTCCTGCCAACTGGTCCAGTCACCTGTCGGACCACCGTCGCTACCCACGCCCCACAGTGGTATGTCGTTAGCATGACCAGGAATATATTGTCCGCCGATCGGACGCACAAGGGTGCTATTGCCCGTACCCGAGGCCTCAACCATGGTGAAATGCGCATAGTCCGGTTTGGTTGGGAAGGCTTCAACCCACAACCGCATCCGGCCATAGAAGCTGTTGCCGGGAGGCGCAAAGTCGTTCGGAACCAGGAAGGCCATACCGTTGTCGGTGGTCGTCAAGTGTAACGCCTTATTGCCATACGCATGTACATTGTCGAGGGTCGCTGTGGCAGCGCGGCTTTCAATAGACCAGGCGCTACTCTCAGCATTATCGCTCGTGAAAGACTCGAAGTCCTCGCAGAACAGATCTCCATCTGTGCAAGCGCTATCGGGGTTTGGCTCAGGGGTCGGTTCAGCGGTCGGCTCAGCGGTCGGTTCAGCGGTCGGGTCAGGGGTCGGC
>JASFJX010000456.1:0-4109 GCA_050119385.1 Candidatus Thiodiazotropha sp.
TTCGATGCCCTGGAGCAGGCGGAGAAGAATCAGGAAGCCATGGATCGGGCGTTGCTCATGAGTGCCGATGATGCCTTCGAAGGCGACCACCTGGTCGACGATGTCGATGACGATATGCGTGACTATCTGGGGGAAATGGAGCTGGTTACCCGTATGATGATCACCGGGGCCGATATCAAAAAAGAACAGGCATTCGAGCAACCCGATAAGCTGGTGGTCCGCCAGGCCATCCTGGAGGCTACCCGCAGACAGCGTGACGCCGGTAAGGCTTATGTCATCCCCTCCAATGTGGTGGACGCCATGCGCGATATCGCCGGCGACCAGGCCTCTGAGAAACGCAAGGAACAAATCTTCTCCATGGCCGACTCGCTTCAGTACTGGACCGACGGCCTCCATGGTAAGTTCTTCAACCGTCCCGGTATCGCCTGGCCCGAGTGCGATCTCACTATCCTCGATATGGGCATACTCACCTCCGACCAGTATCAGGATATGTTGGCCGTGACCATGGTCTCGCTCATCAATACCATCACCGGTATCGGTGAGAAGTATCAATACGAAGGCCGCCAGACCAATGTTTGGACCGACGAGGGTCATGCCATCACCACCAATCCCACCCTGGCCAAACCTTTCGTCTTTGGGGCAAAGACCTGGCGTAAACTCGATATCTGGCTCAACCAGGCAACACAAAACCTTGAAGACTATCCCGATGAGTCTAAGAAAATGCTCTCCCTGGCGGAGTGGTGGTACTGCCTCAATATGGATCTCAAGGAGATTCAGGATCTCAGCCGCTTCAAGCGCCTCAGCAACGAGGAGAAAGAGCTGATCGAATCGGCCCGCAAGGAGAAGGGTAAATACACCGAAGGCGTGGTCCTCTCCGATAATGTCAACTCGCTGTTCCGCGTCGTTATGCCCGCCTTGCCACTAGCCTTGGCCGGGACGGATAGTGATGAGAAATCAGCACGCCGTGAGATCATGGATGAGCAGGGTTGCTCGGAACTCGACGCGGTCTATGTCATGGCCGAGCGCATCAAGGAGTCAAGATGTCATTTCTGAAAAAGTACATGCTGGCCTGCCTCATCGGCTGTTATGGTTCTCTTGCCACGGCCCAGTCCCCATTGACAGTGACCTATATCGGCACAAACCAGCATCCCATCATCAATGCGCAGGTTGCTGAGGATAACAATATTGTGCTCAACATATTCAATGTCGATGACCATCGAAACCTGGAGCGACAGATCTCGGCGGATTTGCCCAGTGACTTTGCGCAAGCACAACGTATCGCAACCGAACGCCTAGAGGCCCTCGATGGTAAAATGGTGCAGCAGGCGTTCCAGGGTATCGCCCTCACACTGATGTGGGACTTGAAAAAAGTGCCTGCTATTGTATTTGGAGATGGCGATCAAGTCATCTATGGTGTCACCGATCTCAATGTGGCGCTGAAACGCTACGATTTCTATCGTTCCAGGACACGGTAGGTTAGAAAAGCGAAAGGGAATTCTTTATGTTCAGACGGTTAAAGTGTACGTTTTCTGCATTTATAACGGTATCGTTAATCTACAGCGCGCTTCTTTCGACACAATCTACAGCGCATGAACTCGGCTACGAGGATCATGGCTTTAATACCGATTTGTTGATTCGCTCTGGTATTAGCGGCATGTTTGATTCATCCTGTGGGGGTTACTGTGTCACCGGTGCCTGCGCCCATCTCAATGTGCGCATTACCAGTACTGGCGCAATAGAGATTTATACCATTGTGTCTCCACGTATTCGTCATGCGGTTCCCGAACTGGTGATCTCATCCTACGACCATATCGGCAATGAGCCCTGGTTGGAATGGAGAGCGATCGTTGGGCAAACCATGGATACCGTTAACTCGAATGTGGCCGCAACACTTTTGGATGTGGCCGATGGTATGCGTGGCAGTCAACAGTCTAATTACGAGCAGGGTAATCACCAAGGAGTGCGTTTCAAAGAAGTCGATATCATCGGCCATCCCGCGGCGATTATCCCACGGATTGCACGGACGGATGGGACCTTCAATACTAATTTTCTATCCAACTATCAGCTCCCTTCCGTACCGGGGCTTCCCTCTATTAGCGACGCCCAGGCACAGGATGCCGCAACCCCCGATGATGGATGGAGTCTGGAGGGTATGCTCAATACGGGTTTCAACAGTGTCATGAACGCGCTCCTCTCCTATCTTGATACCCTGCTCAGGAGCTTTGATATCGTCCGGATAATCGAGCGCGTTGTGGAGCTCATGGAAATGCTCGAAACGCTGACGAATCTGCTGGATTTTTATAACGATGCCATGGCGCTTCTTGAGACGATAACCCGCGGTAGCCTATACGGATATCTGATAAACCCGAGATTTCAAGCAAACCGGCTATTTTGTCCTGCATCGGTAACACCCCTGCAGCCATACTATCTCTCCTACCTCGATCTGCTGTTCTGGCGTACAGGTTATCCCATTACCGATGGGCCAATCAGCGGATCCGATCACTCAACGACCATTATTAACCCGTTGAGCAATGATAGATTGGGGGCCGCCGGTAGCACTTGGGGCCACCTCTACCCGCGCGAAGGGGCGATCAATCAACACATGGACCCCAAGGCCGCATCGGTCCTGGCGGTGCGCGCCATGGATGTCCTGGGTAATGATATTTCAAATGGTACTCATACCCGCGTCGGGGTATCACTGCCATCGGGGTTCCTCAATGGTGCGGGTGCCTGGCAGATGATCTATCCCGTGCAACGTCAATGCAGTAGCAGCCCATTTTATGGCGATGACAGCATTTATCATGATTTTATGCAGGAGAATAATCATGGAGGATATGCATGGAACTACTACCATATCTATCAGTGTTGTATGAATGAAAGAGGAGCACATATGGCTACTATGAATTTGCCGGTTCCAATTTGTATCGATGCACCAGGGAGCTTAGTACCGTCAACTACCCCGCCCTAAAGGACGGAGCTTGTGAGAACAAGCTGGGTTGACCAGCGAAAGCCGTAACCAGTCGGCTACGTTTGCAACAGGTCGTTAAGACCTACGCCGGAGTGCTTCCTCAGCTCCGGCCACTGGAAGGACTTGATCATGCTGGCGAAAGGTAAAGCGCCGAAGGTCTTCTCCGCTGCTTTAAGCAGGAGCCGGTTGCAGACATTCGCGAGGGGAGCGGGGCTTAGGCCCCCGTAACCAGGCCCGTAAGGGCATGTTTTGACAAGGAGTCATTATGGCAGTTTTTGTTTTGGACAAACTAAAGAATCCACTGATGCCGTGTTCGCAGAAACGCGCTCGATTGTTGCTTGAGCGGGGCCGCGCTGTTGTCGTTCGGCGTTACCCCTTCACGATTCGACTCAAGAATCGGGTCGGGGGAGAAACTCAAGCGCTTCGACTTAAGCTCGATCCCGGTAGCCGTACTACAGGGCTGGCGCTGGTGCGTGAGGGTGAGCACGATACACAGACCGTGTTATGGCTGGCCGAGTTGCGCCACCGGGGCGCTCAGATCCGTGATGCGTTATCGCAACGTCGTGCTTTCCGCCGCCGGCGCCGTTGCGCTCATTTGCGATATCGCGCTCCACGCTTTGAGAATCGCCGTCGCCGTGAGGGTTGGTTGGCGCCAAGCCTGCAACATTGTGTCGACACAACACTCGCATGGGTTGAGCGCCTGCGTCGATTTGCACCCGTGCAAGCGTTATCCCGGGAGTTGGTACGTTTTGATACTCATCTATTACACAATCCCGAAGTCAGTGGTGTTGCTTATCAACAGGGTGAACTGGCTGGCTATGAGGTGCGTGAATACCTGCTTGAGAAATGGGGAAGACGCTGCGCTTATTGCGATGCAACCGATCTTCCGCTTGAGATCGAGCATATCCTGGCCAAGTCGCGTGGCGGTTCGGATCGGGTCAGCAATCTCACGCTGGCCTGTACCGATTGTAATCAGGCCAAGGGGGCGCAAACCCTGTCTGTTTTTCTGGCAGACAAACCCGATCGCCTGGTCCGCATCGAAACTGTTGCGAAAAAACCGTTGTGTGACGCTGCTGCTGTCAACACTACGCGATGGGCTTTATTCCAGGCTTTGCGTTCAACCGGCTTGGCGGTTGAAACC
>JASFJX010000457.1:0-4105 GCA_050119385.1 Candidatus Thiodiazotropha sp.
AGTTTGTGAGGTATGAAAATGAAAAACTGTAAAATGTGCCGATTCAGTAAAGTCTGTAACGACCTGCCGGGAATTTGTATTCTGTTTCAATACTTAGCAGTCGCGCTGGTGGTCGTCTCCATAGGTTTTCTCTTTGTCACCCAAGAGATACTCGTCTAACTCAACCAACTGCCCCTAACTACCTGTCATAGATATATTTTCCCCCATTGAACCTAGCTGTCTCCGATGCTTGATCAAGTCCACGGCACGGGCTATCGACGACTCCCGGACAACCCCATCCTGCCCTTTCAAGATTAACATTGCATCGAGCAGGGAAACCTCTTGAACGTCATAGAGAGGAAGCCGATCATCCTTAATATTTTCTTTACTAATCATATCGCTATATATACTAATTAACCTTCTTAATTAAGTATATGTTAGACCTTTATAAAAATATTGCAAATCCGCTATGATGCGCTCTGAAAGCAGAGTAACCCATATGAGTAGTCAAATGACGGGAAATGAGATTGTTTTATTTGGCATCGGAGAGAATGGTGGTTTCCTTTTCCGAGTAGCGAAAAATGGCTGAGTTCAAACCCAAGATAGCTCCCCTAAGTCGGGTCAAGATGCACTTTTCCCTGACGCTTCCCGACAAAACTGAAATCATATCCACCTATGGGGAAGAACCCTTGGATTTCACCCTCGGCGACAACACCATGGAACAGATGCTGGAGTTTGCCTTGTTGGGACTGCGCGCCGGAGATGAGCAAGAGCTACTTGTTTCAGGGGACGATGTCTACGGCCCAAGAGATAACACCTTGATCCACTGGATGGATAAACAGGGATTTGCGACAGATCAGCCGCTCAATCCCGGCGAGATCGTCGCATTCACCACCCCAGAGGGGGAAGAGCTTGCCGGCACGATCCTGCAGGTTGACAATGAGCGTGCCCAAATCGATTTCAACCACCCTTTGTCTGGCAGACAATTCAGCTACAAGGTCACTATCCTTGAGGTTGAGCAGGCCCCGAATCAGGATCCGGGCGAAACCGAGCCTGGTTCCAATTAAAATATGACTTAACCATCGATGAGCCAAACACAACAGATACTACTCGCCAATCCCAGAGGCTTTTGCGCCGGCGTCGATCGAGCAATCGACATCGTCGAACGGGCCCTGGAACTCCTGGGAGCACCTATCTATGTCCGCCACGAAGTCGTACACAACCGCTTTGTGGTCGAAAGTCTGCGTGCCCGAGGGGCCGTTTTCGTTGATGAACTGAGCGATGTGCCTGACGGTCACACTGTAATATTCAGTGCCCACGGCGTCTCTCGTACGGTCCGTAAAGAGGCAGAACAGCGACAACTGAGGGTATTCGACGCCACCTGCCCATTGGTAACCAAAGTACACCTTGAAGTCGCGCGCCGCTGCCGGGACGGTTATGAAGTGATACTGATCGGCCACAGAGGGCACCCCGAGGTCGAGGGCACCATGGGTCAGTGCACGACATCCAGCAATACCAGCCGCATACATTTAGTGGTTACCCGTGCGGATGTCGAGGAACTGGACATCGGTCATCCCGAGAAGATCGCTTTCGTCACCCAAACCACCCTCTCCATCGACGATACGCAACAGATCATCGACACCTTGCAGCAGCGCTTCCCGAATATCATCGGCCCCAAGAAGAACGATATCTGCTATGCCACGCAAAATCGTCAGGATGCAGTCAAGGAACTTGCCAAGCAGTGTGATCTGGTGCTGGTGGTGGGCTCTCCAAACAGTTCCAACTCCAATCGCCTGAGAGAGATTGCCGAAAAGTACGGCCCCCCCGCTTACCTCATCGACGGCGCCGAGGATATCAATCCGGAATGGCTGGAGGGTAAACATCAAATAGGTGTCACCGCGGGAGCTTCCGCCCCAGAGATCCTGGTTGAAAACGTCATTGAAGAATTAAAAGCACGGGGAGCTGCAAAGGTGACCGAAACCCAAGGCAAAGAGGAACAGGTTGTATTCGCCTTGCCGAAATCGTTATTAGGTGAATCGCCATAGCTTAACGAAGACACGATACCCTTTTGCAAAAACTATGCGAGGCCCCCTGACATTAATAGTTTTTTTCCTACGTCAATTAGTATCAATATACATGATAAAAAAGGTGGCCTTATTCACTTAGTGATCACCAATTGCATATGCTCCATAATCAAGTCTACTTCCACTGTTTAACTACAATATTTCTCGTAATTATTGCTGCCATTTATCGTAGAGCTTACTCATAATATTCATTCCACCACCTCGTGTAGTTATGACTTTTTAATAGTCTGCATAGACTTTTTCTTCCTACAAATATCATCTCGATAAAAAACTGTGCGAATCCACTTCGTATAGCCTGGGGTTTATCCATATCAATCTTTATCAGTGACCATGATAAAAAGAAGACGCTCGCTTTTAATTCATGATCATCAATTATCTATTTGTTTGCCTTATAGCTTTTTTAGCAAACACTGTAAGCGTTATTTAACAGCTTTTTATTGATGTATGGACAGTCTCACCCGACAAGCGGTACTAACTTTTTTTGAGCCTGATCTAAGCTAAGAGTAAATATTTAGAGAGGTTCTAAAGATGCATCGAAAACGCGGCTTTACATTAGCTGAGTTGATGGTAGCCATTGCTATTGCAGGAATTCTGGTAGCAATCGGTGTCCCGAGCTATTTGGACTTTGTCGAAAGAAATACCATTACCACAACCAGCAATGAATTGCTGGGAGGGCTGTTATTAGCCCGTAGCGAAGCGGTTAGACAAGAAGCCTCAACTACTTTCACCCCTGAAGCTGACGGTTGGTTGGTGCAAGCCGGCAATGTAACACTGTTAGACCACACCGTAACAAGCAACCATATCGCGATCGCCGGTAATGCTGTCACCTACAGCGCGAGAGGAAGGGCAGGCCTTGATGCAACAGAATCAATCGATATCAGCTACAAAGACACCCTGGTAAGTCGCGTCTGCCTCAGCCTAAGCGGTCGCCCGTTCATCAGATTAGTAGAAGATGGAGAGTGCCCATGAGGTCATCAAAATCTATCGTTCGCTCCCGGGTAAGGTGTCAAGGCATGACACTTATCGAAGTCATGATTGCAACTGTTGTTATCGCCATAGGCCTGTTAGGTGTGGCGGCCTTGCAGGTCACCGCATTACAAGGCGCGAGTAATGCCGATTTTCGATCCAAAGCGATTGATTTCGCATCCGCCCTGTCTGACCGAATGCATGCGAATCTTCTTGCTTTTGGTGAATATAATGATGATACCACTCACGACAACGCTTATACGTCGGCAACAGCAGTTGATTGCGCCACACCTCCCACCACAATCTGCGCCATGACCCCCAGCATGAACGATGACACAGGAGTCAGCAGTTGCGACCCGACACAACTGGCCAACTTCGATCTGTGGAAAGTCACCTGCGAGGGAGGTGTACAGACATCCTTGCCCGGTGGTCGGCTAACGGTTACATGTCTTGATAACGATGCAACTGATGCTGATGCCTGCACCGATCTATCTCCCGTTTTGATTACCGTCACTTGGGAACTACAAAGCGATGATAATGCAACCGATGAGATAGTCATGGCGGTTTTACCGGGGGCACCTTAAATGTATACATCAAAAAGATATCAAACCGGCTTCTCTATCATCTCATTGATGATTGCGAGCGCCATCGGCATCTTCATTATTGGTGGTGCCTTAAAGGTCTATATCGACAGTAAAAACACTTTTAATGCGAGGTCAGCCGTCGCCGCGGCGACTGAGAATTATCGCTTCGCTTTCCAGGATATGCGTCGCACACTTGTGATGGCAGGAAGGGACGTCTCCCCTGCGGATGATGGCAGTGACGCCTACCAAGCAGCCGACAACGGTTTACGCACTTTTCCCGCCATTGATCCTTACGGAATAGTGAGTGGAGCTACAGCTCATGGTTCAACCTGGAGCCCCGACCCTGAAGATTCCAGCATCGTCGCCATCCGATATGCTTCGGGTCCCGCACCATGTGGACTGCCCGACAACACACTCGATGCGGGTACTATCACAGTACGCTTTTTAGTCGACCCTGAAAGCAACCTCATTTGCCAAGTATACCAGGGCAGC
>JASFJX010000458.1:0-4098 GCA_050119385.1 Candidatus Thiodiazotropha sp.
CCTGCCGTACACAAAAGATTTGAATTTCTGGACCCGATTGAGGATAGTCTTAATCTGCATCCTGTTCCTTTTGTTCTGATTGATGGTTGTCTGACAACTCCATCTTCTCAGAGCAGGGGGCAGGGGGCAGGGGGCAGGATGCACTACCCTTTACTCCCCCTAAAACTGACCTCGTTGCTGCTTATTTGCTATGTTATTACCCACATATTTTCCTGAAGAGCCAAAATATCAGTTGACCGCTCCATTCTGCTACTCACTTGTTGTTCTTATAGAAAAAGTGTCCGCTAGGCATACTCACCCACTGGGTGAGTCACGCTACAGGGTGAATTGCACATCATGACGATTCGACAAGATCCCGATAGGCATGCCAGGTAGCATGGGCGGCGAGTGGAAATCCGATCACCAGACCAACATAGAAGGTCACAAACCCCGCGAGAATGATCACAACAAGGATGGCTGCCCAAAGAAGCATCGGCAGAAAGTTGTAGCGAACGGCATTCCAACTTGTCTGGATGGCATCGAACACGTTGCTATCACGATCCAATATCATGGGAACCGAAACCGCACTGATGCTGAATATGATGAAAGCGATCACTGCGCCGCTGGAGATACCGACCACCAGCAATTGCAATCCTTCCCAACTGCCGAATAAGGATGCCTGAAAACCCTGCCATGTCGCGGGTGATGTGGCAAGACTTTTCCGGACAAAAAATCACGCAACTTTTCGGGTATCTTTCTCATAACCTAATGATGCTTAAAAGCCGATAAAGATTCCTGCCATAGGTGACCACGCCATCCATTGTGAAAATTAACGTGGCGAGTGTAGCGGCGATGCGCTTCGCCAAGCGTTGCACCTAGCCCATCATCCTCACTGGGCACCATAACCTCGTTGTGTGACATGGCGTGGATATCCGTGTACAACAAGACAAGCCATTCTGGCTATAAGGCAGTTCCTCTTCACATCCTTGTAAGAGCACTATGTTATGTTGTTTCCTGATTACTCACAATACTCAGCCTTTGAGTCAGTTCTTGATTTAAGCACAGTAGTCTCTGTGTACTTAAATTGTATAGGAAAGCGTTGGCCGCAGGGATGCGGCCATCGAGCGTCCACGGATGGGTTTACAGCGACTTTCCTATACAACTTAAGTCCACGGAGACGAACCCAAATTACGCATCGAATACCAGAGTGATCTGCAAATACAATTGGTTAGAGTATCGTTCGCTTATCGACTTCATAGCTGAGAATCGTGGGTAATCAGGTGTTGTTTTTAGAAATAGGTATACTGTCCCCGGAATTCGAACAAGTGTTTTTTATAGGCGTGAATCTTCCTCAACCGTATCGGGATAAAAGTGGTCAAACGCCTGCTTCGAATTGAATGATGCTTTCTGTACATCATAACGATTAGGATTATATTTCCACTCGAGTCGTTGGCGTTTGAACCAAGACTTTCTAGATGCCTTCTTAATGCTGAGATGTCTCGCATCCATCATTTCACGGTGGACCATCCTCCCAGTACCACGTTCAGTCACTACAAAACCGAAGAACAGGCCACACCCATCAGAGTCTGCGTATCTGCGAGAAAAGAATTTCTTCAACCAGGACAACATGTAGCCATCATATCCACGAAGTAGCCCAGTTCCAAGCGCCCATGCCTGCAGAGGCAATCGCGTCGCGACTTTCGTAAACAGCCGCGCCACAATAAGCAACCGCGCCTCCAGCAATGAGTATGGGATTGGCCGTGACAATACCGGCGATCATAGCCGTGCCAGCACCGGCCTTGATCGTACCAACCGCCGTTTTTTCTACACTACCATCACGTACGCCGATATAGACATCCTTCGCGCCGTCAATGATCGCTGCCACACCGCCAGTGGCGGTGCCGAGCGTCATGCGCCCCCCCAGCAAGGCCATGCTGGAAACCACTGCAGTGCTACCGGCACCGACATCGGCGCTACCTTCAATGCTGTCGCCACCGTTGGTAAGCGTGTTCACGCCATTCGTGGTTTGCAACGCCCCTCCGGCCAAACCCAGTACGCCAAATCCTTTAGCTGCAATGTTACCCGCGCGTGCCTTAGCAGATAATTCAGGTTCTGGTGGCTTGTTCAACTTTTCAGGTAGTGACTCTTCAACCGCTCTATTGAACTGATTGATCTCCCGCTGCAATTCAGGCACGTCTGCAACTTGCTGGCCTGCGCCATTGGTATCGGTGATGCGCTGCATCAATTGGGTATATTCACTTTGCAGGTGATCCGGCACCTTTGCGCCGTAGATCTGCCCCTTGTAACCTGTGGCATCGTGTAGGGCGATGTGATCACCACCCGTTGTGGTGAGCTTACCATCAATGAAATTCGAAAGGTCACTGGAACCGACCTGGATCTCATGTGACAACCCTCCAGGTTCGGTCAAAATGCTGTGGATGCGGCCAGTATATCCCCAGGGATTAGGTTGCTTGATGTAATCCCTTTTTAGTTGCAGGCCATCTCCAAGGGCCTCTTGTATTGCATCTTGGGTTTTGTAGTAATCCTGGAAACCTGGTTGATTCGGATTGAGGTTAACCCGTAGGCCGGACAGGTCTTTGATCTGACCGATTGTAGTACCTGGTGTCTCGCGAAGTTTGCCAAAGGTGCTAAACGGGTTTTTTGCTCGGCCTGAAACTTCGCCATCGATACCTGATGTTCCGCTCAATTGTCTTGAAAGGTTATCATTTACTCCCTCTAAGGACTTACTGATTTGTTGCAGGCGAATGTCATCAGGTCCGACGAAGTTATCTGCTGTCATGCCTTTGTATGCTTGGTAGGCATCTTCGCTACGAAAGGGTATACCATTGAATTCACGCCGGGCTACCATTCCGGCCGGCCCTGCCAGTGGATTCAGGTCGTAGGCATGAACGCTATTATTTCCCGCCGTCTCTGACTGCTCTGCAAAAGACGAGGGGCGGTTCGCAAGACGCTCCTCGGTTGTGCTTGATCGGCTCAACTGTTCAGCAGTGGTGGGGCTATTGCTGAAATCAGTAATCGTTTGTGGTTGCTTCCCCTGCTGACTCTGTGAAGAGAAGACTGGATTGGCGGAAAAGCGGTCACCATTGTCATTGTCGGAAAGCGTCGAAGTGTTCCTAAAGTCGGTACCGCTTGATACTCGAACGCCACCTGATGAATCTTGCATTTATGCCTCCTGCTTGGATGAAAATGATCCTTACTTTTTTCTATATGCTAGCACTGTGTATGAGACACATGCATCAGAGATTACCCTAGCTAGTGCCCACCCATAAATTCATACACGATTGAAATATATCGGTAACCTAGACACCCACTCTAAAAACCTTGAAGCTGGGTCTTGCCGATTTAGCTCGGCGCACTGGGTGTCTTATTAAACTTTTTAAACTTTAAACCTTTCTTATTAAACCTTAAACCATTAAGAAACCCTTACATAGTAAGTGCCACGTCCGGCGCCTTTTGTTTCAATAAGGCCCATCTTAAGAAGTTTATCAAAATCCAGCTTTCTCGATGCCAGGCTGCGCGATGATATCTGCCCGTATTCCCTTTGGGTAATACTGCCATGCTCTTCAATATAAGCCAGAATTTGACGATGATGAGGCTCTAAGCGAGGTTTAGGTGCTGGTGGCTCCGGCAGTGCCTTACGGACACGGCGAAGTTCATCCAGTATTCCATCGGCGAAATACTCTAACCAATCTGAAAAATCTATATCATCCTTCAAGTCATAGTAATCGCCTTCAAGCCCTACCGCTTTAAAGTAGCGCGTAATGTTGCGATTGTAATAATTCTCAAAGCTAAATATCTCAAACAGGTCAAGGCCTGCCTTCCCCAAAATAGCGGTGGTTAACAACCTTGTTGTTCTACCATTGCCATCAATGAAGGGATGAATAATAACGCATTGGCGATGATAAATACCAGCCAGAATAATGGGGTCGATCTTCCCGATATTGCGTTCAATAAATTTGAATAAATCATCGGTTAGCTTTCTAACGTCTTTGCTGTCAGGTGGAACAAAAACAATCTCGTCAACTTTTCGAGGATTACGAATAATGACCGGCGCTTTCCGCAAAACACCGCAAAGTGCAGGGTTGTCCATTAACCCAT
>JASFJX010000459.1:0-4087 GCA_050119385.1 Candidatus Thiodiazotropha sp.
GTTCGATTCGACATCAGCTCCTCCCGTGTTTGTAATTAAAATTTTAAATCAAGCAAACCACCTTGGGTGAGAATTTTGGTTAGAGTCTCTTATGGGTCTTTGATTCAAGAGGTTACCCAATCGTTGAGCTGGTATGAGAAGAGATGAATAGCTCCTCAATACACCTGGATTTTAGCATTTGGAGTGTTATTCTCTTTAATATATATACTTAAAAAACAAAAAGCCGGATTATGCAACAAGTGACTCACCTTAATGCCCTGTCCAACCGGCCGGACCTAAGCCGCTATGCTTTCGATTTTTTATTAAGAAAATTAGAAGCGGATAGGTTTATTCAGCCACAGTCTCAAGCTGATCTATGTCAACTTGATCCACGGGACGGAACAATAGTTGTCTATGCGGAACATCGTGCTCTGCGCCAGGATGAGCATGCCGACAAAATAAAGAAAAAGGCCAGCCTATGTCCGATATGCCAAGGACAACTGACCGAGGTGATCGACGTAGCGGATTTAAGCGACGGCTTTACCTTTATCAGTCAGAACCGCTTCCCGGTTGTGTATCCGGCCAACACTTTGTCGAAACAAGCAAGTCGGCATAGTTTGTATCCTGATCCACATCATCATGGTCGCTATGCTTATGGCTTTCACCTGCTGCAATGGTCATCCTCAGTGCATGAACATGATTGGCACAATATGCCGAGTTCAGACGTTTCCATCTGTATGCGGCGATTAGCAGATCTGGAAGAAAAGCTGTTGAAAGAATCCAGCGGCTACATGCCTGTCAGTGATGAAAATAAACACCTCTACGGCTATGTCTCTATTATCAAAAATTACGGTTCTGCTGCCGGTGCCAGTCTGACTCATGGGCATCAGCAGGTTGCCTTCTCCAATATCATGCCCCAGCGGACCTACAACAATCAGCGCTTCTATCAGCGCCATCATATAACCCTCAGTCAATTCCTGCTGCGGGAAAATCCCGCTTCATTGACTGTCGCTGAAATCGGTAGTACTCGTATCATAGTGCCCTACTTCATGCGTCGCCCTTTTAATCTGCTGGTAGTACCGCAAACAGCAGCCGAACATCTGCATGAGATTAGCCCGAAAGCGTTTCAAGAACTTGAAGTGGCGATTCAGAAAACCATGCAGGTTTATCATAGTCTTTTGCAATCTCTGAATAGAGAAGTATCATTCAACATGGCGATTCACACTGGGCCAGACAGCCAACTATATGTTGAGTTTTTCCCAATAGTACAGGCCATGGGCGGCTTTGAACGCATCGGGATGTGGATCTGTCAGCTATCGGCACAAAAAGCCGCTGACCAGTTAAGAGACCTATTTGAGGCTAAAATCAGAGAAACTGTCTAGAAACACATGGTCTATCCAAGGAAGCTTGCTTCTAAATCAGCTAAGTTTCGTGGGTAATCAGAATTACTAATTATATAAACCCGAATATTTCACCCCGTCGCTTGGAAAAGAAATTAACCAGCGGTTTTTAAGAGATATATCTGGAATATTAGCAAAGTACAAAGTGTAACCAACTCACGCTGAACGCGCCCTCGTACCGGTCTCACCGTTCAGCTGCGGTAGTTGCTCAATCGTCCATCCTTCGGTCCGTAAACGGCACATCCGACCTACAGGGATGTAGGGAGTGCCAAAATCCTGCCAGGAGCAGGATTGGCCCTGTGCCACTGCTCAATAGCTTAGGCTATTAACTCAATCACAAATCCGCATCTGAACGGCGATCCCGGCACGATCATCGCGTTCCCGGATGAAACATTCGGGTTAATTGGCAGCTGAGCACGATAAATTGGAAATCGGCTTAATTGATGTGCACCACCAGCAGTTTTGCAAAGGCGCGAACATCTACGATCTCCTGAAGGGCAAAGCCGCTGGATGCAAGGAGTTTGTGCCATTCGTCCAGGGTGCGTTCGCGTCCCCGGGTATTGACCAACATCTGCATGTCGAAGCTTGCGATGTTGGGATCGATATCTTGTGTCTGGGCCAGCATATCGGCAATGACAATAGTCGGATGATGCTTGCCGCAGGCGACCCGCAGGTTGTCCAGCACCCGATGCGCCTGCTTCCTTCCAAGACCATGGAAGATGGCCGCGAAGAGGTAGAGGTCGTTGTCGGAACGGGCAGGGGGAATGGCTTCGAACATGTCTCCGCCACTGAACGCAAGCCTCTCGAGTACGGAGGAAGGCAGTTTGTCTCGCCAGTAGTCCGCAGCGCCTGCTACCACTGGTGGCCGGTCGAAGACGAGGGCGCTCAGCTGCGGCTGCTTTTGCAGGATAGCTACGGTCTTGCTGCCGTTTGCGCCGCCTACATCGATCATTCTTTCGAAACGTCCCCAATCGAAGTCGTACAAGTAGTCGGTGCCGATGAGTGCGTCCACCGCTTGCATCGCTTCGGTGAAGAGGGCATCGAATTCATGGTGGTTGTCCATATAGGAGAAGAGTTCCTCTCCGTTGCTTAGTTCGAAAGGGATCTCCCCGGTTCGGATGGCGGGTTCAAGAAATTCAAACCAGGGCCTGCTTATCTCGGGAGAGTTGTGCATCAGTACCATGGCGCGCACGCTCTGTGGATGGTCTTGACGCAGGTGGTCGGAGAGTTTGTTGTTGCGAAACCGTCTATGCCCACATTCTTCGAAGACGCCCAACGAGGTGAGCATGCGCAGCAGGCGATAGAGGTGATCCTCTTTCAGGGCCAATTCGTCGGCCAGTTCATCACTGCTCTTCTCGCCGTCGCCCAGTGTGTCGGCGATAGCAAATCTTGTCGCCGTGTAGAGGGCGCGGGATTGCCAGTAGGCGCTGCCCATCTGGATCAGGCGAAAGGGTGGCGGCAATAGCTTGTTGGGCAGGGCGGCCAGCCAGTTGCTAAAACCGATCGCTTTCAGGAACAGAGTAACCTTGAAACCGTTGCGTTGTAGTCGGGACATCTTACCTCTCCTGCTGATCGGTATCTTGTGGCTGCAGGCCCGCCATGAAAAGTCGGCCATGGAAGTCCGCCAGATTGTCAAGAAATGTCTCGTCCATTGGCTTCTCCATCTGTTCTTCGAAGACCTCTTTGATCAGCATAGGTAGCATGGCCAGACTGATGAAGGCGATTCTCGCCATATCGGGATCCAGTCCCTTTTCGACCATACCCTGTTGTTTGAGTGCCTCGACACGCTGCTTTGCACGGCTTCGTCCCCGCTCCAGCAATTGATGCATAAAGCGTTTACCGGGCCCCTGGTTGAGGGCGAGTACCTTGAGTTCCAGGGCGGGGAATCGGGGATTTTGCGCCATAGCGCGGTAGTAGATGCGGAAGTAATCGGCAAAGCCCCGGGTGGTGGAGAGCAGCTCGGTATCCAGCACATCGATCAGGGGCTGTAGGGCCTTACGGATCATCTCCTCGTAGAGCCCCTCCTTGCTGCCGAAGTAGTAGCGGATCATGGCGATGTTGGTATCGGCCTTGGCGGCGATCTGACGGGTCGATACCCGGTGGTAGTCATCATTCAAAAAGCAGTCCATGGCTGCCTTGAGCAGCCTTTCCTGGACAGGCGGTACTGAATCGGTTTCTGTTTTATTCATCTTTCCTCCAGGTTTGAAAAGACAGGTTAGCACCCGTTCTTTAGCTGCTAAAGCATAAGCGTTAATCAATTTGCAGTGATTGATTGAAGGTATCGTGAACGAACAATACGGCGATAAGTTGGTGGATAGGCAAATTGCGCATTTCATATGACGCTGAGCCAGGATCCGCTGCTCTGGGTGAATAGGGTGTCGTGACGCGATCGGTATAAGGGCGGATGCCTTGTCAGTCATCTGTTGCGTGCCTGAAGTCTGTTTCATTATTGGGTCCTTTGTTTGGTGAGGCTCACGATGACTACACCGGCCAGTACCATGAAAGAGCCGATGATCTCTATCGGCCCCAGGGATTCGTCGAGTACCAGATAGGCCAGAATCAGGGTTGAGACCGGACCGACGGTGCCGATGATGGCAGCGTTGGATGCACCGATCCGCCGGATGCCGGCGCTCATGAGAAAGGCCGGCGCAACGGTGGATATCAGCGCCAGGGCCAGTGCCAGACCGAATATCTCTGTGGATGGGGTC
>JASFJX010000460.1:0-4071 GCA_050119385.1 Candidatus Thiodiazotropha sp.
AACAGGTTTTCTGCCAAGCTATGGTAGGTGGCGGCGATATGGGTAAATCCACTACGTACTCGCTGATCATCTGATGATACTTTTTCAGCCAATGTCTGGTAAGATTCATAGGCATTGTCACCACTGGGTTGAAGCAGTTTTAGTTCCTTCAATTGTTGTTCCGCTGTATTGAGAAGGGAGCGTACCTCTAACTCCTCTTCAATCTGATCCTTGAGTTTTAATGACGCGATATCGCCTGGTTTTTGTCTGAGAGCAACGTCTAACTTCTGTAAGGCGGCTTCAGGATTCGTCTCCATTTGAGATAAAGCTTGTTGGTACAGGCTTTCGACAGAGGGTGAACTCTCGACCCGCTCTATTTTCGAAATTGTGGCGGTGGGGGACAGTTTAATCGGTTTTTTTTCTATGTTCGTTGTGTCAGCAGAGGCCACCACTTCCGATGCATCCCTTAGCACCGGCCGTTGTTGTGCATCGTCAGGAGCGGGCAACAAAATGAGTGTGCCGGTTAGAGCGACCACAGCCAAACCGGCAGTGAGAACTATCCACTTCGAATATGATCGGGAGGCTTTTTCTCCATCCTTAGTTTTGTGGTGGTGAGGATTTGTGGTTTTAGAAACACTGGGCGCCAGTTCGGCAAGGTCGATACCGCATTGCTGAAGCGCCTCGGTAAACTGATCGAGGCTTTGTATTCTCCGGTCAGGATCGGGCGCGAGCAGTTCCCTGAAAAAATCTTTCAAGTCTCGGTTTTCACCTGCGAATCGCCATTCTTCGAGCAGCTTGCTGTCAGTCTTATCAATAGGTACAGAACCAAAGATCAGTTGGTAAAGCAGTATGCCTAATGCATAAAAATCAGTTGCTGGTGTGAGACCTTCATTTGCTTCAGGGGCCAGGTATCTTTTTTGTACCCGTTCCAGCGACCTCAAGGTCACAGGGCGTAAAATCGGTAATACTCTCTGCAGGATCACCGGCTTTAACATCAATTGATCAGGAGCCTTAAAATACAGGGAGCTGTATTCAATGCCGCCATGAACGATTCCGGTATTATGTAGCTGGTCAAGGGTTTGAGCCAGTTGTAAGGCAAATTGCAATGCCTGATATCTGGTCAAAGTTGGCGGGGTAGCGGACAATTGCTGAGGACTGGGAAAGTATTTAGAAACCACGTAACAGGCTTGGTTTGATATGTCAGCTTGAAGAATCGGTGTCATGATTCCAAAACTGGCGTCAACCAGTTTGCTGGTGACATACCTGAACTGACTTGAAAATGTCTGGTTAGCGACCAGAGAGGAGTCAAATACCTGTATATAGACGGTTTTATGATTGCTCAGGTTCAGTGCATTGTATCCTTTACAATACTTACCATTGGCAAACTCTCTGCCTAATTTAAAGCCTGGTATATCCATCTTAGAGTCACCAGTTAAACATAGATTTGTGGGGGTAATCCCGGCGTCCCTGTCAAAGCGTCGTTCAACATTAGTGCTATTCTCCTAACAAGAACAACAAAGTTGCAGGGCGCGTCGGGATTTTTTACAAATATTTATGTAAGCATTCCGAATCTCATTCGATAGCGTGGGGAAATGCACCATTTGCTTCAGCAAATTATTACCTTAAGTCGGGTGTCTGAAGTGAAACTGTAAAATCTGAGTTCAAGGTTTTAGTACTACCTTTACGGATGAATCAACGGTCTCCTCAGCGATGTAGCTAATCTGGCGCGGATTTGATGAAACAGAATTTTTCACCTCACTATCATTCTTGAGCTGCTTAGGGGGTTGCTCTCTACCAGAAAAGATAAGTTTCGCCCAGTACGATTTTAATTGACTGCTACTCTTCCCGCATATTTTTTTGTAAAACTCACCCTTTGTGCTAGAACCATCCTTCTGATCAATTGCGATTGCCTTCCCACCGTCGGGAAAGGTGGATGTTTTACCCAGAAAGATATCGGAAACCTGGTCCCTAGTCAGGCTGTCAACGGTTGAAGTGGCACTGACCACTACCACCACGTCAGCTTTGGCATAGGTAAAGATGAATGAGAGGAGTAAAATAAGAGTTGCCTTGTGCGGTCGGTTCATGGTTATTACCCCTGGGATATTAATAAATAAAATCGATGGAGAGGCTAATCACTTCAGCATCCTGAGGCACATAGCTGAAACCACTCGACATATTAGTGAACAAACCACCGCATGTACCTGGTTCGGAATTTCTACAATCAGTCTTTATATGATCCCATTGAGCTTTCAAAGCCATATTTGGCATGAAGTCATATCGTACTCCCAATGAAATGCTGTGCTGACCTTGCATAACGCCATTGTGCATCCCGTTTATGATGCGGTTGGTGAAAGGATTGGTGCTGCCAGCATAGTGAGAGGAGGTGTCTTTACCCTTCGCATAGGTTATATAGGGTGTCCAAGAATCGATTCTAGTACCACCCGACAAGTACCAGGATTGCATTTCAGGAAAGAAATCCACATTCAGTTCCGTATTACTCCATTCACCTATGATGAAATAATTACCATTATCCCAACTCCCTCCCAACGAGAAATAGGTAGCTTCCGAATCATGACTATCGATTTCATCCACCAAGTCGCAGGCAACCGGGTCGATCAAACATAGTTCCTCAAGAGCATCATACGCAGGATCTATAGTGGTGCCGGTTGCTAGAAAAGAGTTCAGCGCATACCCTGCACGCAATGTAAAGTCGCCCTGACCCGCTCTAACATTGAACCCATATATTTCTGCATCATTGGTGTTACCCCGCGCATTGTCCACCTTGACCTGTCCAATATATGGCTGGACAAGCCATGAGATTTCTCCGCTTTGCGTGCGCCACAGCAGGTCACCGCCATTAATATAGGTGAAGGGGACAGGTGCATAGTGTTCGATGGGTGGACGCACCCAGGGGTTTGCAAAGTTGACATCAAGAAAATCTGAAAGATTGAACACAGGTGGGCGGAATCGTCCAACACGCACATCGAGTTCGGATGTGAGCTCATATTTGAGAAAACCCAATTCGATTCGTGGCGTCCAGGTTTTATCCTCATACTGCTTTGTCAAAATTTGTGCAGAAAGACTGATCTTTTCGTTGGCTTGCCAATCGAATTGTGCGCCCAGTTTGCTGTCTACTTTATAGCTTAACGCATCCGAACGGCCTGCTCCGATGGCTTGAGCATGGGTGCTTGTAACGTAATCCGCCTCATCATTATTACTGTACACCAAGCCTAAAGTGCCAAATGCACTGAAACTGATACCATGACCAAGATCAATGGCATCTGCTTGCGTAGTGACCAATAATGCCGTTGTGATGACTGTAAGTTGATATTTGTTCATCTTCTCCCCTTAATACCATTGACTCTTGTCTAAGAAATATGTACGGCATACTTTATTTAAAGAGACTAATTCTGCTTTCTAATTTTATGACTCGATATATATACAGCATCTGAAATAATTTCATGAATAAACAGTTTCAAAGTGTCCAATATTTATCCCAATATGGTCAGATATTTCAAAAAAACAATCTTCGCCATTCGGGCTTCCCATTTCCTAATACGTCACAGGCACACAGCCCGCTCTCTGCGCATGGGAGATTGGGGATAGAATCGAACAGTTACAAATAAACAATGTTTTATATTACGTTTCGTTGCCATAGCAGTCAATTTTAAAACCGAATTTGATTGAAAAATCTATTAGAGTCAATGGCTTTTGTGCATGAAGACTTCTATATTGAGCGACCCAACATATACAATCGATAGGAATAAAAATACTATTCTCTACGGTAAAACATAAAAGGAACAATATTTATATATGAAATTATCAATAAACACTCACCTTTACTTCAGTAGTTATGAATCGACCCGCGTTAGACAATGAAACAGGTGAACTGAAAATGCCTATTTGCATTGAATAAAGTACGAGATCTATTTCCATATCAATTGTTACCCGAATGTGATGGGTGTTCGGGAACTAGCCTATGAAAAGAGATCCGTAAAAAATCTGGCTTTATGTCATCCTTACCGCTTTGTTACTTATTCATTGTATAAGTCTTCCTGATAACACTTTGGCGAAGTATGCCATCATGAGCGC
>JASFJX010000461.1:0-4053 GCA_050119385.1 Candidatus Thiodiazotropha sp.
GACCGAAGATGCCTAAAGCGAAAATTAAGACTAACGGTAATGCGAGTAGGAGTGTCTTCTTCAGCAGCAGGTAGAGCGGAAGAGGTCTGGAAACTGCCGGATCATTGGTTACACAGTATGTAGAGGGTAATCCTTGTGTTTTCATTAATGTCATTCCTTTGATTGTACTAACAAGCATAGCCAGTTAGTCAGGAATGACTAGTTAGTGTCCGTCCAGAAACCACATGGACGTTGCTAGTGGGCCGCTCGGTAAATTCGGTAACGCGCTGATCGTGCCGGGATCGCTGGATTTGTGATTGAGCAAATACCACAGCTGAGAGTTACCGAATTTACCGAGCGGCCCACTAGCTCTGGCATAATATCAACTCATCGGCTAAATAACGGGCGTACCATTTCTGAAATGCATGCTGGGGCATGGGCCGTCCCAGGCCGTAGCCCTGTACAATGGTGCAACCCAGGTCTACCAGGTACTGGGCCTGCTGGGCGCTTTCCACCCCTTCTGCCACCACCCGCAGGCCAAAGGCCTGTCCCAGGCTGATGACACCGACTACGATCGCCTCATCATCAGGATCGTCGAGCATGTCACGCACGAAGGATTGATCGATTTTCAGTTCCTCGATACTCAGTTCTCGCAGATAGACCAGCGAGGAGTAGCCGGTACCGAAATCGTCTAGGGAGAAACCGATGCCCATCGTCAGGCACTCCTTGATCACCTCCTCGATGGGGCCCAACTCTTCCAGATCGGAGGTCTCGATGATCTCCATCAGCAGGCGATGTTTCGGCATCTGGGGCCAGTACAATTCTATGGCATTGCGCAGGTCATCGATAAAGGTGCGGGATTTGAGGTGACGTGGGAAGATGTTGATGCTGATCGGTAGCCTGATGCCCTGTTCATCCCAGCGCCTGGCCTGACGCACCGCTTCTTCCATAACCCAGCGCCCCATGCGGAAGGCCAGGCCATCGTTCTCGATCAGCGAGAGGAATTCATTCGGGCTCACCAGGCCGAGCACAGGGTCATTCCAGCGCAGCAGCGCCTCGACACCGACCACCTTTGCGGCTGGGAAATCCACTTTCGGTTGGTAATAGAGCTCAAACTGATTGCGCTCGAGGCCGTGCGCCACCATGTTCAGGAGCTCCGCCTGGGCTGAGATCTGTCGCTCCAGGCGTGCGTCAAAGATCTGGTAACGGTTCTTGCCGAGTTGCTTCGCCGTATACATCGCATGGTCGGCGTGGCGCAGTAGATTGTCGGCATCCACGTCGTCATCCGGGTAGAGGGTCACGCCAATACTGGCCGAGACTGATACCAGTTCTTTCTCCAGCATCATCGGTTCGGAAACCTTGTCAAGGATACGCTTCAGCGCACGAATACAGTCAGCTTCACTGCCGATGTCACTCCATAGCATCACAAACTCATCACCCCCCAGGCGGGCGACCGTATCCTCGCCACGGGACATCGACTCCAGACGGCGGGCGATTTCGATCAGCATACGATCACCGCCCTCATGCCCGAAGTGGTCGTTGATCGGTTTAAACCCGTCCAGGTCGAGGTAGCAGACGGCGAGATTCCTGCCATGACGCCGGGTGTGGGCGATGGCCTGCTCCAAGCGGTCCCCAAGCAGGCGTCGATTGGGCACCGCGGTCAGCATATCGTAGTGGGCGATCCGGTCCAGATCCTCCTCATGCTGTTTGATCATGCTGATATCGGAAAAGGCGCCCACATAGTGTTGTAGCTGCCCCTGTTCATTCCGTACCGCAACAATGGAGAGCAGCTCGGGATAGATCTCCCCCGATTTGCGCCGGTTCCAGAGTTCCCCTTGCCACTCCCCCGTTGTATTGATCGATTGCCACATCTCTGCATAGAGCGCCGGGTCTTGCCGGCCCGCGCTGAGAAAGCCGGGGTCTTGTCCCAGGGCTTCTTCCCGGCTGTAGCCGGTGAGGCGGGTAAAGGCCGGATTGATATCGATGATGCGGTTGTGGGCATCGCTGATCAGAATGCCTTCCTGGCTGGTGGAGAAGACACTCGCCGCCAAGCGCAAACTATTTTCATCCTTCTTGCGTTGAGTGATGTTGAATAAAGAGATAAAGACCTTACTCAGACTCAGCTCATAACCCGGACAGACCGAAAAGGAGACGCTGACATCCCGGCGTTTTCCGCTGAGTGTCTGTATGGCGCTGTCAAACAGCAACTCGGTCTTGCCTTGCGACAGGGCGACCAGTTCCTTGCGCAAGGCATCGTAAGATTCAGTAATATAGGTATTTTCCAGGCCTTCATAGAGTGCCTCCTTGCTGTTGGCTTCGTGGAGTTCCAGGGTGGCGCTGTTGACATTGACGATGCGCACCAGTGTGGCACACTCTTTGACGATATCCGGATGTGTCACGAGATAGGTCTCGAGATCGTCACCACAGCGCGCTTTGAGCTCATCCAGCCGGGGCTTGACGGCCGAGAAATCCTCCTCCCAGATGGAGACCGGTGAATTTTCGTACACCAGGCGAAAACGCTCTTCGCTCTCGCGCAGGTTGCGTCTGGTCAACAGGCTGCTGAGGCCATCCGATAATCGTCGGCCAATCTCCTGCAGCAGCCGTTCCTCGGCTAGCGTCCAGATCCGATCATGGGAACATTGATGGACGCCGAACTGCCACGGCCGATCGACCTTGGGACGTAACGCAACCGCCATCTGCGAGCGGACATCCAGCTGTTCAGAGATCTCTGGCGGGATGGGGCGGTCCGTTCCCGGACCCATACGTAACGGGCCGCTGGCTTCGAGCAGGCCACGCAGGGTGTGCGAGATATGATCATCCACCGGCATCCGCTGACCAGGAGACAGCCTGCTGGGGTAATCGGGGCTGCACCGCTCCATCGGAATCCACCATTCGCTGGCGTCAGGATCGCAAGGGTATTGCAGATAGGCGCGATCGCAGGCAAACACCTCGAGCACGACTTCGAGTACATCGGTCATCATCTGCTCGAGATCGGCGGCACTCTGGATAGCTCTGTTGATCCTGTCCAGGCTTTCGAGAAAGTGCAAGTGCCCTTGGCGCTCCTGTTCCGCTTCTTCCAGCTCAGTGACGTCGATGAGAGAGACCAGTACCCTGCCAAGGTCTTGTTCGTAACCGGAACAGACCGAAATATAGGCATCGACGTGATATTTGCGGCCATTCAGCGTCTGTAGAACCGATTTCTGTCGAATTTTAGTTTCACCACGCATCAGTGACACTAAAACGGCTCTAAAATCATCCATCGTCTCCGGGAGGAAGATCGTCGATAGCCCATGCTGTATCGCCTCCTTGCTCTCTGCTCCGTGGAGAGCCTGCGCGGCCTGGTTGACATCGACCATGCACACAAGCGCTGCGCATTCCTCCAGGACTTGCGGATGTTGCTTGAGGTAAGCCTCGAGATCATCACCAAACTCGGGGCGCAGCGTCTCAAGATGCATCTTGACGGCGGAGTAGTCCTCCTCCTGGATCGGCACGGGGGAGTTCTCGAAGACCAGACGGAAGCGTGCTTCGCTCTCGCGCAGGGTGCGTGTGATCAGCAGGCTGTTGAGACCGTAGGAGAGGCGATGGCCGATCTCTTCGAACAGACGCACTTCCTGGTCCGTCCATTTCCGTTCATGGGAACACTGTTGCAGACCGAACTGCCAGGGCTTGTCAACTCTTGGGTGTAAAATCGTGGCCAATACGGATCGGGTATTGAACTTGCTCCTGGCCACTTCAGCAATCGGGTATTGACCGCCCGGGCCTATCTGTAACGGATGATTCGATTCAAGCAGGGTCCGCATGATGCAAGCCATGGATTCTTCCATTGGCTGCGGGCCCTGCTCAGCGGCACCCGGATACTCCGGCCGGGTGCGCTCCATGGGGACTGTCCAGTTTACAGCGTCAGGGTCACAGGGGTAGATCAGGTAGGCGCGGTCACACGCAAAGATGTCGAGTACTTCCTTCAACGCCTGGTTCATGATCTGTTCCATATCCCCCTCTTCCTGCAGCAGCTGATTGATACGATCGAGGCTTTGCAGAAATTGGAGATGTTCCCGGTTTTTCTTGTCCGCCTGT
>JASFJX010000462.1:0-4052 GCA_050119385.1 Candidatus Thiodiazotropha sp.
CTCCGACTCCGACAGTTACGCCAACTCCGACAGTTACGCCAACTCCGACAGCTACTCCAACTCCGACAGTTACACCAACACCGACAGTTACGCCAACACCGACAGTTACGCCAACACCGACAGTTACGCCAACACCGACAGTTACGCCAACACCGACAGTTACGCCAACACCGACAGTTACACCAACACCTGAACCAATTGACGTAGAACACGTAGACAATCCGTTTTCTGGGGCTGATGTCTATATCAATCCGGATTACCGCGCAAAAGTGGTTGCCGAAGCTGATGCGGAGGGCGGCTCACTGGGTACCGCGATGGCCAAGGTGGGCGACTACAGTACGGCTGTCTGGATGGATCGCATCGCTGCCATCGAAGGCAGTGACGATGCCATGGGCCTACGCGCCCATCTGGACGAAGCCTTGCAGCAGCAAAACGGCACAACCCCACTAACCATCATGGTGGTGGTCTATGATCTGCCCAATCGGGACTGTGCTGCAGCGGCCTCTAACGGTGAGCTGCTCATCGCCGAGGACGGAATGAACCTCTATAAGACGCAATATATCGACCCCATTGTCGAGATTATGTCAGATTCCAAATACAGCAGCCTGCGTATCGTCGCACTGGTGGAACCGGACAGCCTGCCCAACCTGGTAACCAATCTGGATATCGCCGCCTGTGCGGAAGCCAACGGCAGCGGGGGCTATGTGGACGGCATTCGCTACACCATCGATCAGCTTCACCCCATCGACAATGTCTATATCTATTTGGATATAGCCCATTCCGGCTGGTTGGGTTGGGATAATAATTTTTCCGGCGCAGTGCAGTTGTATACAAACATGCTGCAAGGCACGGCCGAGGGCGTGAACAGTATCGATGGTTTTATCACCAACACAGCCAACTACACCCCCCTAGAGGAGATCTACCTTCCCGATGCCAATCTGAACGTGGGCGGACAGGCAATCAAATCCTCAGACTTTTACGAATGGAACCCCCTCTTCGATGAAAAGGATTTTGCCACGGCGCTACGCACGGCATTCATCAACGCCGGCTTACCCAGCAGTATCGGTATGCTGATCGACACATCGCGTAACGGATGGGGAGGATCGCAACGGCCTGCTAGCCTAAGCAGCTCAAGCGATCTAAACACCTATGTGGATGAGTCGCGGCTCGACCAGCGGCCACATCGTGGAGGATGGTGCAACCAGCTGGGTGCAGGAATCGGCGAACGGCCTACAACCGCTCCGGCCACAGGCATAGATGCCTATGTCTGGGCGAAACCCGCAGGTGAATCTGACGGTGTCAGTTCTGAGGGAGTCGTGGATCCGAATGACCCCAACAAGAAGTTTGACACCATGTGCGATCCTGATGCCATGAGCGTTTACAATTCCAGCTATTCGACCAATGCCATGTCGGGCGCACCCCATGCTGGCCGATGGTTTTCCGATCAGTTCCGCATGTTGGTGGAAAACGCCTATCCGCCTCTGGTGGACTAATCGGATAATAACTATCCTGGATGATCGAGATTGCCTGAATGGTTGCCGTTGGGATATTACCGCACTTGGGTGAACCGTATCACTTCTTATCAACCTTGATTGGTGGGGCCCTGCCCCACCGAATCGGCCTAGAAATCCTGTTGCCTGATTCTGCTAGCCCGAATGTTTCACCCGGGAACGCGATGATCGTGCCGGGATCGCTGTTCAGATGCGAATTTGTGATTGAGTCAATAGCCCAAGCTATTGACGATTGAGCAAATACCGCAGCTGGGCGGCGAGACCGGTGCGAGGGCGCGTTCAGCGTAGGTCGGTTACACTTTATACTTTGCTAATATTTCATCAATATCATGAAAACTGCAAGTTACTTAGTTTATCTAAGCTACCGGGTGAAATATTCGGGCTAGCCCCCTGCGCGTCATTTTTGCGTCAACCGCAAAGAGGTGATGGAGGTTGTTTCGCCGGAAGATAATAGGCATGTCAAAAAGATTTATCTAAGTACCTACGGTCTGCTGTAAAGGACCAGTAGATACTGGTTACTGTACTTGTAGCCACGACGAGATGGCTCTGCGCTGGTACGCAAACCATAACGACCACAAATTTCGCCAGAAGACAGGGATTGGTGTGTCCAGGAAGCTGATTAGGCAGGGGATGGAGCTTTACAGCAGAAAAGAGGTTGAGTCCATGACTGACACTGAACTGGCGGCGGTGCTAGTGTGGTGTAACGTATAAATGGCAGCAGTATGTAGTTTGTAACTGCTTGTAATTTTCGCACAATGAAATAGACAGGAGAAATGACATGAATCAATACCTTACTGATATAACCGTTGTTCTTGACCGTAGCGGTTCTATGAGCACTTGTAGAACTGACGCCGAGGGAGGACTCAACCAGTTCATTACAGACCAAAAGAAATCAGAAGGCGAATGTGCTTTTACGCTCGTACAATTCGATACCGATTATGAATTTGTTCATAAGGGCGTCCCTATCAATGAAGTTGGTCATTGTCAACTTACCCCAAGAGGAATGACGGCCCTACATGATGCCGTTGGCCGTGCCATTAACGAGACCGGGCAGAGACTGTCCTCCATGCCGGAGGAATCCCGCCCTGGATTGGTGATTTTCGTTATATTGACCGACGGCATGGAGAACGCGAGTAAGGAATTCAAGCTCGATCAAATCAAGGAAATGATCCAGACTCAACAGGATCAATTCAACTGGAAGTTCACTTTTCTTGGTGCCAATCAAGACGCATTTGCAGCAGGTAGTTCAATGGGGATTGATGCCAAAACTACAGCTAACTACTCAACCAATCAATCTCAAAAAGCTTTTGCAAACGCATCAGCAGCAGTGTGCAGGGCAAGAGGGGCGTCCGCTGCCGGCATGGACCCGCAGCTCTTCTATACGGACAAAGAACGCGAAGATATGAGTGATTAAAACCTGGCTCCCCTAGACCCCAGCCATTTGCACACGCAATGAAATAGGGTAGTTGCATAGGATTGAGGACAGGCGTTCTATAAACAAACCGGGGCCCCATTATTTAAATCTACTAGAAATGACTACAAATTAAGAGTCCATGACCTGCGCCTCATTGCTCGCTCAGGCATTCACTACGCTTCAGCTAATCGGCAAGGTTATGGGACACAGTGACGAACCGCCATGCACACCTGATTTCTGACAACCTCAAAGAACTGGCTGAAAAATTCGCGTCAATTCATGCTTCAACCTAAAAAAATCAGTTGACCGCTCCATTCTGCTACTCACTTATTGTTCTTATAGAAAAAGTGTCCGCTAGGCATACTCACCCACTGGGTGAGTCACTCTACAGGGTGAATTGCACGTTTGTGGCGGCGCATGGCGGCGTTGCAATTCCTTGCAATAGCAGGCTATTGCGCGTCGTTGCGCCTTGCCCTGCACCACCACAAACGCACACTTCACCCTGTCCAACTGATCTTTTTAGGTTCAACAGGGATAAAGAGAAATGCGGGCAAGTAGCCGCAAGCCATTGACTTTATTGGTGCCCGGGGCCGGAATCGAACCGGCACGACCCAAAGGTCGAGAGATTTTAAGTCTCTTGCGTCTACCAATTTCGCCACCCGGGCGGAGTGGAGTTGCTTTGATAGCTGTCACGGCAAGGAGATGGAGGCTGAGCCCGGAATCGAACCGAGGTCCACGGCTTTGCAGGCCGCTGCATAACCACTCTGCCACTCAGCCTAGATTGTTTATTCTATCATCTATCGTTGATGATTCGAATTGTTTATCGACCCCGATCAATCAGCGCCTATCTAATAAAAAAGCCCCGGTTGTGCCGAGGCCTTTTTCAACTTGGAGCGGGAAACGAGATTCGAACTCGCGACCCCAACCTTGGCAAGGTTGTGCTCTACCAACTGAGCTATTCCCGCTTTATTCAGGAAGGGCGTATTGTAGCTTCAGATCGTCGTCTGTCAAGCCTTACTCCTTGCAATGAGTCGTGGAGCAACTCCAGCAGTGGAGAATTAGGGATATGCTCGGTAGGGTAGCGTGATGGTTATCTCACCCTCTTTTTCACTCCTTTGCATACCACT
>JASFJX010000463.1:0-4051 GCA_050119385.1 Candidatus Thiodiazotropha sp.
GGAGCCACTCTACGCTGTTCCCGGTCCATCGGCCTGAATCGATACTGACTGCCGTCACCATTACCGGAGAATCCAGCGTAGCCAGTCGGTGTTGTTGGCCGCCATTTGGCGACACCAGAATAGTCGGCACCCTCCATCGCAGAGGAGGGTGACATCAGAACCACCGAGAAGACACCTGAAATCAATAGCGCAAAGGTCTTAATTCTCATCTGGATTACCTGTTTAATTGATCCACCATCTTTTTTATCATTTAGGGATGCGATCCTGACACCCAATAATCACTTTATTGTCACTATTTAAGGTGTCGGGTTAATAATATGCTGCCCAGTGAGAAATCGAGCATTGCGTTGAAGGCAAATCCCCTCTGTCTGTTCTAATTCAGTGCACAGTTTAACGGTAAACAGGTCTATACAAAACCGTCACTCGCTCGAAGTCTAACCAAACCGGTTGAACACGCACTATTGCGGCCGAAACATCGGTGTTTGGTAGGCTTCGGTAAATGCAGGATCGTACGGAAATGTTTGCGAAGGCTGCCAATTACCCCCACGCTTTTTATCCAGTCTTTTATCAGGACGGAACCTGTAGGCATCCTGTCGCTGAGGTTCTGAGTAGCTGTAACCATCAGATGGCTGGGATGAGCGCTCTTCACTCTGTTTCAGCTGCCAGGCTTGATTGTAGCGTTCATTCCTGCGCTTGATGCGTCGTTGCTCGTCCGGAGTTAGGGTACGGAAACGATGTCCCTCCATATGGGGGGTGATGGCATGCCTCTCCTCTACCGGCCGATAGACGCCAGGCGGAAGACCGGGTGGAGTTTCGGCATAGTCAATGACCGATGGCGGGTAGCGGGTCGACCGGCCTTGACGCTGTCCCCTGAATGATTCAGCAGATGACTCATTGCGCTGGTTTTCCTCTTCCCCGTCCAGGGGACGCCAGCGAAACTGATCTTGCTGGAAATCGAGTCCATCCTGGGGCTGAGCGCGGAACTGATAATCAGCAAAGGGCTCACGTGCCAGAACATCATCAAGCGCAACCAGACACGAGAGAAAGACCAACCATAGCGATGCAACGATACGCAAACTACCACTCCAATTGCCAACATGAGTATAGACCATAGCGTCAGAGGCAGGATCATGAATGGTAATCGACCGCTAATGGCTAAGGTTTATATAATTACTTCAGTCTGATCCCTCTTCTGGTGGTCTTTTTACGAATTGGAAAATCCGTCACGTTTGAGGCAGGCGACTTAGAAGCTGTTTTTGTTTGCGGGTTATCGGATTCCTGCGTGCCGTTAGCCCCGGTTTTCGCAGATACCGCTCTCTTTTTCGCCGCCTGCTTTTTCAAGGTCGAAGGACGTTTTCTCCGCTTTGCCTCACTGGCTACCGGTTTCCCGGCATCGGTTTTCGTCTTGCCCCCATCCACCTCAGCGGGTTTGACCTGTTTTTTCTTGACGCTCTTTTTCTGCGCCGCAGCAGCATCGGCTTTTGCAGCCTGTTTTCTTGCTATAGCCGGCCTGACCGGCTTATCCCCTAGAGTACCGGCAGAAACCTTTGTAGAGACTGCTGCTTTGTCCTTCGCCGGCTGCCGGGCATTGCCCTTATCCGCAGTCGTCGCCGGTGCGGCGGCAACCGGCACATCTGCGTTGTCAGATGGCGCAGAGTCTGTATACGGTGTTGCGTCAGCCATGCTGCCCGGGCCGCCAGACGTACCACCACCGGTCTCACCACTCGACTGGGCATCCGGCAACAGACGGGGCTTTCCGCTTCGAAACAGTCCCTTGATTAGCTGAGCGATCAAAAGGAATATCCCTCTGATTAGGTAGAACAGCATGCTGAAGACGGCAACCATCCTATGCCAAATCTTGATTGGCAACGAATCCTTTTTACCGATCTCTGATTTGACTTCGTCACTGGTTGGCAAGGCGGCAAACGCTGGTATAGCCTCATCTGATACCTTCTCACTCGCTTCCTCAAGGCTGGCTCCGGCCGGCAGGGTCGCAGCGGCGACCTCCCTGATGTCTTTACTGGCGGCAATACAACCCAAAGGTATGACAATCAATGTCAGCACCGTAGAGACCAGTACACCGGACGCAAGGGATATGGCCATACCCTGGAAAATCGGGTCGAAAAAGATCACCGAAGAGCCGCACACCAATGCAAATGCGGTTATCATGATGGGACGGGTACGCGTTTTACAGGCCATGATGACAGAGTCGACCACGGAGGTACCCTGTTGAACCTGATGGATGGAGAAATCCACCAACAGTATCGAGTTACGCACAATGATACCCGCCAAGGCTATCCATCCGATCATCGACGTGGCGGTAAATTCCCCCCCCCAACCGGCCTGGAAAAAGACGAAATGGGCGGGAATGATACCCAACAGCGTGAGTGGAATCGGGGCCATGATCAGTGCCGGAATACGGAAGTTGCCAAACTCCCATACAACCAGGATATAGATCAAAACCAGTGCGACAGCAAAGGCCGCCCCCATGTCGCGAAAGGTTTCGAAGGTCACGGTCCATTCACCGGCCCATTCTATTCCGCTATTGGAATCGTTCTTGGGTGGCCCCAACCAATCCGGCTCGATGGGGACAGCATCCGGCGCTTTATACTCTTGCTCAGCCAACAGATCCTGTACCTGCAGCATGCCATATACGGGAGCCGCCAACTTGCCACCGACTTCAGCGACCACATATTCCACATCTCTCAGGTCCTTGTGATAGATAATCGGATCCTCCAACACCTGCTCAAACCGACCAAGTTCACGCAGGGGGACGGTAATGCCGCTGCTTGACTGGATGGGGAGATCGCCTAGCCGTGTAATCTCCGACCGCTCGGCCAGGGGTACCTGCATCATGATATTGATCGGTTCATGACCGGCACGCTGCTTGACATCACCCAGAGGTGAACTACCCAGGGCCATACCGAGGTTACGATTGATGGTGTCCACTGAGATGCCGCGACGAACAGACTTTTCCGTATCCACGCTAAAGCGCCAGTATTGATAGGGATCGCGCATGTAGTTGTCCACATCCCGCAGGCTATCGGTCTGTTCGAATATCTCGGTCAGATCCCTTGCCACTTGGCGCCTGACTTCCGGGCTGGGTCCGTGAACCTCAGCCACCACGGACTGCAGCACCGGCGGACCGGGCGGCATCTCCACCACCGAAATCTTGGCGCCTGTACCCTGGATGAGTTTGCCCAGCATCTCCCGGGTGACGACCGCGATTTCGTGACTGGTGCGATCCCGCTCAGTCTTATCCAGCAACTGCACCTGGATTTCCGCCTGCCAGGGGTCCGAGCGCAGGTAGTAGTGACGGACCATGCCGTTGAAATCAAAAGGACGGGCGGTTCCCGCATAGACTTGAACTGCGGTCACCTCCGGCATAACGCGGATCTTCTCCGCCATGCGATGGGCCAGATTGGCGGTCACCGGCAGGGCGGTTCCCTCCGGCATATCCAATACCACCGAATATTCCGGCTTGTTATCCAGTGGCAACATTTTCACCGCCACCCATTTAAAATAGAAGAAGGAGCAGGTCACCAGGAAGGTGCCCCACATGATCAGCTTGAACAGCCGCGCCTTGCGCGGCGATTCGATCATTGGCATCAGAATGCGCTTGAATAGTCTCTCCAGCCACTCCGACTCCTTGTGCTCCCGCTTACCAGCCACTTCCAGATAACGCATGCTGGGTTTCAACCAGTGGGATACGGTAAGGTAGGGGGTAAACACAAATGCGGCAAACAGTGAGATCAGCATCGCCACCGAACCCAGGGCAGGGATCGGCTCCATGTAGGGGCCCATCATGCCACTCACGAACCCCATGGGAAGCAGCGCGGCGATAACGGTGAAGGTCGCCAGAATCGTGGGATTGCCCACCTCTCTGACAGCATCCACGGCAGTGGCTACATCGGTGGACTTCTCCTCCAGCCAGCGGCGATAGATATTCTCCACCACCACAATCGCGTCATCCACCAGAATACCGATGGAGAAGATCAGCGCGAACAGACTGACACGGTCTATGGTGAAGCCCATGACCCAGGCGCTGAAT
>JASFJX010000464.1:0-4050 GCA_050119385.1 Candidatus Thiodiazotropha sp.
CTCTTGTAAAGGGCATGCCATTCCCTGCGAGACGCGCCTTGCAGCTAACGGCTTCCCGTCGCGCTGATATGTGCCATTTATTCGTTACACCACACTAGACTGAAATAATGTTGCAGGGCAGGCTCTTGAGCAATGTCAGTGATTCAATGTGATCCCATTCCACATAGATGAATGCCCGATGCCGGTTCACTACGCTATGCCCCATACCCTGTAAAATAAATGAATGAAGAAAATTAGACGTGTTTCTTATTTTTTTAAAGATTCCCAACATTAAGGATGCAGTCGACCACATCGAGAGAAATGTGGAGCGCATATCACACTTTTCTCTACTATATGAGTGTTTAAATAAAGCGAAGAAGCAAGACCTCACGAATATGCGGAGTGTTTTTATCGCAGTGGGATTTTGTTTTAAAGGGTGGTGGTGCTGTGTTTTGTAGCGGTTGTAATACCAATTGAAACTACCGGGGGGTTGCTGAAATCAGGTAGAGAAAAGAGCTGTTTGAAGATCGAAAGCCTCCAGCCTCATCGGGTCGCTTGAGAAGCGACCGGTAGCGGGTCAATTGCCCCATAGTGCGTTGTAACCAAGGATAGGCGTTGCGGGCTTTAAGGGCGCGGCTCTAATAGGAAGCATGGCTGTGCAGCCGTGTCGTATGAAAAGTGGTCAGTTGAGTGGCTGGAGATTCTGAGATAAATCCTGGTTTGTCGAAATGCCCTTATACCTCAGGGGACGCGATGCGATAGTAGATAAAGTCCAAAAGCACAAGTTAGTTGTTCCTTACGTATTTAGACATAAAGGAATCGCAATCATGAAAATTCACGAATTTGTTAAAAAAACAAAATAGCAGAATCAACTCCCTTGAATGAGTTATTAATCACTGTTATCTTATGTTAATATATTGATATGGAGTTGTACAGTCAGTGGTTCAAGCAAGGATATTGTGTCATCAATCCAAACACAATCTTACCAATAATCCCCTTAAATTCTCCGATCGAATAAAGCCACTTATCTTGCTTTGTAGTTTGGCGATTTATCTTGGTGCGTTCTCAATGTATGTCGCTGCGGAAGAGGCGATAAGCGAGCTAAAGCCTATATATTTAGCGCCATTTGAGATCAAGTCAAAAGCTGTTTTGTCGGGCTGGGTCGAAGGATTTTTCATGGACGATGAGGTCTGGAAATTGTGATGACAGCAATATCCGGCACCCCCCCCCTGATCCCAACAATCCTCTGCGGCGGCGCCGGATCCCGGCTTTGGCCCTTATCCAGAGAGCAGCATCCCAAGCCTTTTATCCGGCTCGATGATGGTAAAAGTCTGCTTCAAAAGGCATTTCTAAGAGGTGCAACATTACCCCATGTGGCGGATTTTATAACTGTCACTAACCGTGAGCTCTTCTTTAATACAGAAGATGAGTATCGCGAGGTTGAACATTTACTCGACGGTCCTCTCCGCAGCAGTTTTATTCTTGAGCCATTCGGCCGCAATACCGCACCGGCTGTTGCTGCGGCCAGCCTCCTTGCCGCAGAGAGTCAGGGTGACGAAGCAATTCTACTCATACTTGCTGCAGACCATCTGATCTCGGATCAGCAAGCCTTCATCGACGCTGTTGTAAAGGCTTATGAGCTGGCGCAAGGAGGGAAGCTGGTTACTTTCGGCATACAACCCACAGCGCCAGAGACAGGGTACGGTTACATTGAGGCCAACGGATTCGAGGTGCTCCGTTTCGTGGAAAAACCCACGCTTGATAAGGCTGAAGACTACCTCAGTTCAGGTAACTTCCTGTGGAACTCTGGTATGTTCTGTTTTTCAGCAGGTACCATGCTGCGTGAGATGGCAAAACATTGTCCGGAGATCCTGGATGCCACCAAGCATTGCCTACAGCAGGCTAGAATTGCCTCAGGTGAGAGTTTTAGCCAAATTGAGCTCAGTCCTGAACACTTCGAGTCTGTACCCGATGATTCTATCGACTATGCGGTGATGGAAAAAACCAGCAATGCCGCGGTGGTGGCCTGCGATATCGGTTGGAGTGATATTGGTTGTTGGCGGACACTGGGCGATCTGACATCCCCGGATAACAACAATAACCGCATTCAGGGTGATGTATTGGTTCAAGACAGCAAGAATTGCACCATTAAAAGCGAGGGAAGAGTAGTCGGTGCCGTGGGTGTTGAAGACCTGGTTATTATTGACACCCCCGATGCGTTGCTCGTCGTCAATAAATACCGGGCGCAAGAGGTTAAAAGCATCTATGAGCAACTCAAGGCACAAAGACATGAAGCACACAAGCTCCATCGAACCGTGAATCGCCCATGGGGGGCCTATACCGTATTAGAAGAAGGGCAAAACTTTAAGATCAAGCGTATTGAGGTAAAACCCGGTGCCTCCATCAGCTTGCAGATGCACCACCACCGTAGCGAGCACTGGGTAGTGGTCAGCGGTACCGCCAAGGTGCTCAACGATAAGTATGAACTCGTTCTAAAGATCAACGAATCCACTTTCATCCCGGTGGAACACAAACACCGCCTGGAGAACATCGGCTCAGAACCATTGGTTATAATCGAAGTACAAACCGGCGAGTATGTTGGCGAGGACGACATCGTACGCTTTGACGACATTTACGGTAGGGTGGCATGTCCCGCCTGACCTGTTTCACGGCCTACGATATCCGTGGCAAACTGGGAGAAGAGCTCAACGAGGAGATCGCCTACCGCATCGGCCGCGCCTACGCCCAACACCTGAATGCCCGGCGCGTAGTGGTCGGCGGCGACGTGCGACTGACCAGCGAATCCCTCAAGCAGGCCCTGGCCAACGGGCTGATGGATGCTGGCGCCGATGTCATTGATATCGGTTTGACCGGTACCGAGGAGGTCTACTTCGCCGCCTTCCATCTGGATATAGACGGCGGCATCGAGGTGACCGCAAGCCACAACCCCATGGACTACAACGGCATGAAATTCGTCGGCCGGGGCGCCATACCCATCAGCGGCGACAGCGGCCTGCGCGAGATTCAGCACATTGCTGAAAGTCAGGACTTTGCTTCGCCCATAACTAAGGGCTCGTTCACCAAGCTATCTATCCTGGACGACTACGTCGAACATCTGCTGGGCTATATCAACCCGGCAAGCCTGAAACCGCTCAAACTGGTCGTCAACGCCGGCAACGGCGCGGCAGGGCACGTGGTCGACGCCATCGAGGCCCGTTTCAACGCACAAGGCATACCGGTCGAGTTCATCAAGGTCCACCACGATCCCGACGGAAGCTTCCCCAACGGAATCCCCAATCCATTGCTGCCGGAAAATCGCGCCGCCACCGCAGAGGCGGTCAAGGCCCACGGCGCCGATTTGGGTATCGCCTGGGACGGTGATTTTGATCGCTGTTTCCTGTTCGATGAAAAGGCGCAATTCATCGAAGGCTATTACATCGTGGGCTTGCTGGCCGAAGTTTTTCTTAAAAAACAGCCAGGGGAAAAAATCATCCATGACCCGCGCCTCACTTGGAACACTATCGATATCGTCAAGAAAGCGGGGGGCGAGCCGATCCAGTCAAAAACCGGCCACGCCTTCATCAAAGAATGCATGCGGGCGCAAAATGCCATCTACGGCGGTGAGATGAGCGCTCACCACTATTTCCGGGACTTCGCCTATTGCGACAGCGGCATAATCCCGTGGCTGCTGGTGGCCGAACTACTTAGCATCACCAATAGGCCGTTGTCCGAACTGGTAGGTGAACGCATGGCCGCCTACCCATGCAGTGGCGAAATCAACTATCGAGTGCGTGATGTTCAATCAAGCATTGAAGCCGTGAAGAATCATTTCAATGGCTCTCTGTTCCTCAAAGTCGATACCACCGATGGTCTCAGCATGGAATTTCCCGACTGGCGCTTCAACCTCCGTGCCTCCAATACTGAGCCCTTGCTGCGTCTCAATGTAGAAACACGCCGCAATATCCAAAAGCTCAATGAGTGCGTGACTGATATCAGCACAACCCTTGCTCCGGGGTTAGTCGAATGAATATCTTGTTAACGGGTGGCACTGGTTACATCGGTAGTCATGCG
>JASFJX010000465.1:0-4044 GCA_050119385.1 Candidatus Thiodiazotropha sp.
AGGACTAAAGCTCAACTACCCCGAGGCAATGGCCTATATCAGCAGCGCCATCCTGGAGGGCGCGCGGGAAGGCCGGAGTGTCGCCGACCTGATGGCCTATGGCCGCACCTTGTTGAGCTGCGACGATGTAATGGAAGGGGTGGCGGAGATGATCCACGAAGTACAGATCGAGGCCACCTTTCCAGATGGCACCAAGCTGGTAACCGTGCACGATCCTATTCTGCCCACGGCGACGAGCGAGGCCGCGGCAGTGATACCCGGAGAGGTCATAGCCGCCCAGGGTGACAAGACACTCAACACAGACCGGGATACCCTCACCCTCAGCGTGGCCAACACCGGTGACCGCCCGATACAGGTGGGATCCCACTACCATTTTGCCGAGACCAATCCCGCCCTCGAGTTCGACCGGGAAAAGGCCCGGGGTTACCGCCTCGACATCGCCGCCGGCACCGCGGTGCGTTTCGAACCGGGCCAGACCCGTGAAGTGACCCTGGTGGCCTATGCGGGGAATCGCCAGGTCTTCGGCTTCAACGGCGCGGTCATGGGAGGACTCGACTGATGGCGAAGATCAGCAATCAAGCCTATGCGGAAATGTATGGCCCCACCACCGGCGACCGGGTGCGCCTCGGCGACACCGAACTCTTTATCCAGGTCGAGAAGGACCACACTATCTATGGCGACGAGGTAAAGTTCGGCGGCGGCAAGGTGATCCGCGACGGCATGGGGCAGAGCCAACTGCCCAGTGCCGAGGTAGTGGACACGGTGATCACCAACGCCTTGATCCTCGACCACTGGGGCATAGTCAAGGCGGATCTAGGTATCAAAAACGGTCGTATCGCAGCCATCGGCAAGGCGGGCAATCCCGACGTACAGCCCGGGGTCGACATCGTTGTGGGCCCGGGCACCGAGGCGATCGCCGGCGAGGGCAGCATCCTCACCGCCGGCGGCATCGACGCCCATATCCACTTCATCTGTCCCCAACAGGTGGAGGAAGCATTGATGTCCGGCATCACCACCATGCTGGGCGGCGGCACCGGACCGGCTACCGGCACCAACGCCACCACCTGCACCCCCGGTCCCTGGAATATCCACCGCATGCTCGAGGCCTCCGAGGCGCTGCCCATGAACCTGGGCTACCTGGGCAAGGGCAACGCCAGCCTGCCCACCGCCCTGGAGGAACAGGTGAGCGCCGGCGCCATTGGCCTGAAACTGCACGAGGACTGGGGCACTACGCCGGCGGCTATCGACAACTGCCTCTCGGTGGCGGACGCCTTCGATGTGCAGGTGGCGATCCACACCGATACCCTCAACGAATCCGGCTTTGTCGAGCACACCCTGGCGGCGATGAAGGGCCGCACCATCCACACCTACCACACCGAGGGGGCCGGCGGCGGCCATGCCCCGGATATCATCAAGGCCTGCGGACAGGCCAACGTGCTCCCCTCCTCCACCAATCCGACCCGCCCCTACACAGTCAACACGGTGGATGAACACCTGGACATGTTGATGGTGTGCCACCACCTGGATCCAAGCATCGCCGAGGACGTGGCCTTCGCCGAATCGCGCATCCGCCGCGAGACCATCGCCGCGGAAGACATACTCCACGATCTGGGGGCCTTCTCCATGATCGCCTCCGACTCCCAGGCCATGGGACGCGTGGGCGAAGTGATTACTCGCACCTGGCAGACGGCTCACAAAATGAAGGTGCAACGAGGCAGCCTGAAAGGAGACCCCGACCAGCACGACAACCTAAGAGCCCGACGCTATATCGCCAAGTACACCATCAACCCGGCGATCACCCACGGCATCGCCCACGAGGTAGGCTCGGTGGAAGTGGGCAAGCTGGCGGACCTGGTACTCTGGAAGCCCGCCTTCTTCGGCACCAAGCCCAGCCTGATCATCAAGGGGGGGATGATCGCCGCCGCCCCCATGGGCGATCCCAATGCCTCCATCCCAACACCCCAGCCGGTGCACTACCGCACCATGTTCGGCGCCCTTGGCAATGCCTTGCATAGCACCCGCATGACCTTCATCTCCCAATCGGCTTATGAATCCGATATCGCCCATCGCCTCGCCCTCAGATCGATGATCGGTGTCGTCAGCAACTGCCGCAAGGTGACCAAGGCCGATATGCTGCTCAACGACTACCAGCCCCATATCGAAGTCGATCCCCATACCTACCTGGTCAAGGCGGACGGTGAGCTACTGACCTGCGAACCGGCGAAGATACTGCCCATGGCCCAGAAGTATTTCCTCTTTTAAAGGGCGAAACGACCATGATCAAACTCACCGAAAAGTGCGACCATGCCCAGGCCATCGATACCACCCTGACCCTGCCGCTGCATAGCCGCATCAAGAGCCGGTTACGGGTCACCCTGGACAATGGCCAGGATGCAGGATTGTTTCTGGCCCGTGGCACGACCCTCAAGGATGGGGATCTGTTGCGCGGTGAAAACAGCATCACCGTATTGGTCAAGGCCGCTGAGGAGAGCCTCTCCTGCGTCGTCAGCAACGATCCTCACCTGCTTGCCCGGGCCTGTTATCACTTGGGCAACCGCCACGTATCGATTCAGATCGAACCGAACCGGGTGAGCTATCTTCACGACCATGTGCTCGACGATATGCTACGTGGACTCGGTCTGGAAGTCAGCCTCGCCCAGGCCCCCTTCGAACCTGAACCCGGCGCCTACGGCGGCAGCGCAGAGAAGGGACACAGCCACTCTCATGGCCATGACCATGCCCATCAACACTGATGATTCACTGCCCAGGCTACGCCTGTTGCAGCTGGTCAGCCCCTCACTGCCGGTGGGGGCTTTCACCTACTCCCAGGGCATGGAGTGGGCGGTGGAGTGCGGCTGGATAAAGGACGCGGCAAGCCTGAAGACTTGGATCGAGAGCCTGCTCGAAACCAGCATGGCCTCCCTGGAGATACCCCTGTTGTCGCGCCTCTATGATGCCGCCGCCCGTGAAGACAACCAGGCGCTCGGCTACTGGAGCCACTACCTGGTAGCAAGCAAAGAGACCAAGGAGCTTCGTCTTGAAGAACGTAACCGGGGCCGGGCCATGGCGCCACTTTTACCCGAGTTGGGTATCCCCATTGCAGCAGAACAACTGCCACTGCTGAAACAGTGCCAACTCGCCTGTTTTGCCTATGCCGCACACTATTGGCGGATACCCCTGGGGGAAGCGGCCGCCGCTTACCTCTGGGGCTGGCTGGAGAACATGACCCTGGCCGGGGTAAAAATCATCCCCCTGGGGCAGACCACGGGGCAGAAGATCATTGCGGAACTGACAACCGCGATTCCGCAGATAATCGAGATGGGCCTAAAAATCCCAGATGAGCAGATCGGTGCTTCATGTAGCGCCCAGGCCCTCGCCAGCAGTCTGCACGAAACCCAATATACACGCATCTACCGATCCTGAGAGAGAAACTTATGAGTAACCCATCCCCCCTTCGAGTCGGCGTCGGCGGCCCGGTAGGCTCCGGCAAGACAGCACTGCTTGAAGTGCTCTGCAAACAACTGCGCGACAAGTACGAAATCGCCGTCGTCACCAACGACATCTACACCCAGGAAGACGCCCGCATACTAACCGATGCGCAAGCCCTCGAAGCCGAGCGTATCATCGGTGTGGAAACCGGTGGCTGCCCCCACACCGCTATCCGTGAAGACGCCTCCATGAACCTGGCCGCGGTCGAGGATCTATGCGACCGCTTTCCAGAATTGGATGTAGTCTTCATCGAGAGCGGCGGTGACAATCTCAGCGCCACATTCAGTCCCGAACTGGCGGACCTCACTATTTATGTATTGGACGTGGCCGAAGGGGAAAAGATGCCCCGTAAGGGCGGCCCGGGCATCACCCGCTCGGACCTGTTGATCATCAACAAGATCGACCTCGCCCCCTATGTGGGCGCATCCTTGGAGGTCATGGAGAGAGACACCCTGAAAATGCGTGGGGAGAAGCCCTTTGTCTTCTCCAATATGAAAACCGGCCAGGGTCTGGACGATATTATTGCGTTTATCGAACACCAGGGGATGTTGGCAT
>JASFJX010000466.1:0-4040 GCA_050119385.1 Candidatus Thiodiazotropha sp.
CTCACGGTATTCCCTGATTTTGGCAAACAAGATAAAGGCCTTGAAGGCGAGTACGTTTTTGCAGAAGAACATAAAAAACTAGCTGAAATTGCGGCAAAAAACGGCTTTTACCATTTTGATTTGTTGGAGACATTCCGCGACTGTAAAAGGAATATGCCAAAAGGGCGCACCATCAGCTACGACCGCTATCATCCTAACCCCGTTGGCAACCGCTGTGCCGGTTACGCCATTGCAGAAAAAGTCGGCTCGATCTGGAGTAAAAACTAATACCCCAAGGGCACTTTCTTCGGGGCGCACCCCTATGCTGACAGGGCTCACGCGGCATCCATGCCGCTACTGCGAAAGACAACCATCAGGCACTTACCAACGTCCTTTGAGTTTCTAGACCAGATTACCCGTAATGAAAACATTCAAAATAGGGTATAAATAAACGGCGCAACAGCAGAACCCTGAGCAAAAACAATCAAAGCACCCAACAAAAGCAGTACCGCAATAATAGGGGCTAACCAAAATTTCTTCCGGGTCTTCATAAACCCCCACAAATCAGCCAATAAATCTAACATCAGTAAGGGTTCTCCATATGTTTGTTGTCAGGCCTCTCACTTAAAACACGATAGCTCTTGCTTTCGTCAACCGTTTTTTCCAGCAGACGCTTACCAAACAATCTTATTATCCATCCTATCGGCGTCACGATCAGAAAAAAAACCATGCCCAATAAAATGCGGGTGTTGATATATCCCATAATCGCGCCAAACTTCAGCCATGGGCGATATATATAGACCAAGCTCGCGGCATGAACCAATGTCCACACCACCAATAACGCCGCTAACACCCACGGCCATAGCGGTATAGCGTGATCAAGTATCCAGGGTAACAGCAAGCCAAATAAGACAACCACAATTAGGCTGGACACTAAACCGAATTCACGTAACTGCTTTGTAGTAGGGCTCTCTTCAGTTAGCATATTCATCATCAGTGCCTCTGCTAATCCAATTCAAACTCATTACGCCAATCATTTTGCTCCATCCATGCAGGCTGATCCTGCTTGAACATCAGGCAGTTCTCGATAACCAGATAGTCCATTTCCGTGCGCATAAAGCAACGATAGGCGTCCGCTGGGGTACATACGATAGGCTCGCCTCTCACATTGAATGAGGTATTCACCAAGACTGGGTAACCGGTTATTTTTTCAAAATCATCAATCAATTTGTAGAAACGCGGGTTGGTTTCACTGTGAATTGTTTGCACCCGAGCGGAATAGTCCACATGAGTAACGGCGGGTATTTCTGAACGTGGCACATTTAATTTATCTATGCCAAACAGTTGCTCCTGTTCTTCTGTCATGGCAAATGATTTTTCTTTTTTTACCGGTGCAACCAATAACATGTAAGGACTTGGCTCTGATATTTCAAACCACTCACTGACCTTTTCCGCTTTTACAGCAGGTGCGAATGGACGGAATGACTCACGATATTTTATTTTTAAATTCATGATGGATTGCGTTTTCGGGCTACGTGGATCACCAAGAATCGAGCGCCCACCTAAAGAACGCGGTCCAAATTCCATTCGCCCCTGACACCAGCCGACTATTTTTTCCTCTGCTAAAACACTAGCCAATTTCGATATCAACAGATCGTCATCTAAGCGCTGATAATTTGCTCCACACTTATCGAGTTCGGCTTGTACTTCGTCGTTGCTGAACTTATTCCCTAAGTAAGCGCCTTGCATGGAATCTTGTGAATTTACTTTCCGTTCGTTACCCAAATATTCGTGCCATGCACTAAGTGCCGCACCTAATGCACCACCCGCATCACCGGCGGCGGGTTGAATCCAGATATTATCAAAGGGTCCTTCTCGCAGCAGGCGGCCGTTGGCCACACAATTTAACGCTACACCACCAGCCATGCACAAATTATTACAGCCGGTTTCACGTTGTACCGTTGAAGCCAGCTTGAGAATAACCTCCTCGGTAACCTCTTGAATCGAGCGTGCAATATCCATCTCTTTTTGTTGCAATTCAGACTCCGGTTTTCTTGCCGGGCCATCAAACAAGTCACAGAACTTTTGATTCACCATGGTCAAGCCAGTGGCATAGTTAAAATAACTCATGTCCAACTTGAAGGTACCATCGTCTTTCACGTCTATTATATTTTCATAAATCCTATCTACATATTTTGCTTCACCATAGGGCGCCAAACCCATGAGTTTGTATTCTCCCGCGTTTACTTTAAAACCTGTGTAATAGGTAAATGCTGAATACAACAAACCCAAGGAATGAGGAAAATCTATTTCCCACTGCGGTATTAAATCACCACCCTCGCCTATCCAGACGGTGCTGGTGGCCCATTCTCCGACTCCATCCAGGCAGATTACTGCTGCCTTTTCATAGGGGCTTGGAAAGAAAGCAGAAGCCGCATGGGAGCGATGATGATCATTGAAGAGCAAGGGAGGCAAATCACCAATTTTTATGCCACTCAGCGTGGAAAGAGATTTTTTCAAGCTAGCTTTTAAAAATAGCTTTTCTTTAAGCCATACAGGCATGGCCGCCACAAACGAACGAAAACCGCTGGGTGCGTAGTGAATATAGGTTTCCAGCAAGCGCTCGAACTTCACCAGCGGTTTATCGTAAAAGACCACCTGCGTAACGTCTGCCAGGGTGATTCCCGCTTCCCGCAAACAATAGCGAATAGCATTTTCAGGGAAGCCGGGGTCATGTTTTTTACGTGTATAGCGTTCTTCTTGCGCAGCGGCAATAATTTGACCATCAATTATCAAAGCAGCGGCGCTGTCGTGATAATAGGCTGAAAGACCAAGAATCACTTCATTCTTATTGCCCATATTACCACCGGAGGCACTGGTTGACGAATTTGATTGGCGGGTGTCACCTTCATTAGATTAGGCTTAATTGGCTGTTGAAAAATACTTAAACGATCTATTTGAGCCATACGAACAAGGTCTGGCATTATAAAAGTCACTGATTCTAATCTGAAGTGTACAACGGTTATGCAGAGGTTGCCTCAAAGCTGATTTCGCATCTACTTCTCAAGTATTTTAATGCCCAATTCCAGGATAGAACATCCACTCCTCAAAGCAAATGTTATGCCGTTAGAGCGTATTGTTTTTTTGAACGTACATCACAAAATCGAGCAAGAGGATCGAGGCAATAGGAACCCAGAGTGGAGCAACCCAGCGTTTAGGAATCCCATTCTTATTCCGCGATAGCGCAGTGCTATTGCAAGCCTCTTAACGCCGTTGCGGAAAGGTCATCTTACCGCCCATGTAAACAGAGTGCGGCCAAGGCGTAGCCACTCTGAATCAACCCGTTTCATTCGTGATGTTGCATCATTGTCGCATGGAACTGGTAACCCCGATGATATTGGTTCGAGGATCTACCCCTACATTGCTTGCAGCAACTCGGGATTCTGATCTCTCAGCCAATCCAAGAACTCCTGCCAAGCATCATTTTGCTCAGGAGTAGGAGTGGGTGTGGGTGTCGGTGACGACATCACAGAATCATTATAAGATGCCACAAGGGACGTACCGGAATTAGCGGTATAGGCCCGTACCATTACATAGTATCTACCATACTGCACATTGGCGATTTCGCAAATCTCATTGCTGCTTTGCAGGTAGGGTCGACAATCGTAGCTGTTCCTTGTGGGCTCAGAACCATAGCGCACATAGAGATCTGCATCGCCTGTGCCACCACTCATTTCAAATATGAGATTCGTGGCATCAGCAGGCACATCGATTGCAAACAACCACTCGGTATTGACTTCACCAGAGAGACCGCTTTGGACAACACCGTTTTCCAATATGATTTTTGTTAGTGTTGGCGATGGTAGAGGTGTTACTGCGGGTATAGGTGTTGCTGTTGGCGCAGGCGTTGCTGTCGGCGCAGGCGTTGCTGTCGGCGCAGGCGTTGCTGTCGGCGCAGGCGTTGCTGTCGGCGCAGGCGTTGCTGTCGGCGCAGGCGTTGCTGTCGGCGCAGGCGTAGGCGTTGCTGTCGGCGTAGGCGTTGGTGTTGGTGTTGGTGTTGG
>JASFJX010000467.1:0-4038 GCA_050119385.1 Candidatus Thiodiazotropha sp.
TGGTTTTGTCGGTCACTATTTAACAGAAAAGCTATTGCATCATGGCCACATCCCCAGACTATTGACCAGGGAGGACTCACCTCATTTATCAAAACAAACCCAACCTTTCGAGTGGATTCTGGGCGATCTTGATGACAATAAAACGCTTCGACGGCTACTGACTGGAGTGGATGCCGTCATCTACAACATCGGCATACTTAGAGAATACCCCTCCAGTGGTATAACCTTTGAAAAGTTTCAGTACGAGTGGGTTGCCAGGACTGTCGAACTGGCAAAAGACCAGCAAATAAAGCGCTTTCTTCTAATGAGTGCCAACGGCGTCGAACTCGGCCTGACAGCATATCAGAAGACTAAGTTGGCCGCAGAAAGCATCTTACCTGGCAGTGGACTTGATTGGACAGTTTTTCGCCCTTCTGTGATCTTTGGGAACCCCCATGGCCGGCTTGAATTCGTCACCATGCTAAAGCAGGATATCATCGACTCTCCCCTGCCTGCGCCACTTTTTTATGAAGGCCTGATACCCAATAGCCCAGGAGGCTTCCAACTCTCCCCTGTACATGTTGAGGATGTTGCCGAGTGCTTTGTATCATCGCTCGATAAGCCTGAGACTTACAACAATATCTATACCCTGGGTGGTCCGCACAACCTGACCTGGAAAGAGATACTGACAATCATCGCAAATACCCTTGGGAGAAAAAAACTCATGCTGCCGGTACCAGCCGTTGCCCCCGCTATGGCTGCTGCGTTGCTCGACAGATTCCCCTGGTTCCCCATCAGTCGGGACCAGATACGCATGTTAGTGAAAGGCAATGTCTGCAGTGGTGAGAAGATATTCAAGCTCTGCAATATACAACCACGCAGCTTCAATGAAGAGAGCCTTCGCTATATCACTCCCCAAAATGATAAGCAACAATTACTTTAATAACAGCTTTGGTTTATTTTCTAAGTAACCGGGTGAAATATCCGGGTTAAGTCTCTCTGATCGTGGGCTTGAAGATTCTCAAAATCAAATAACCAACCACTGCGGAAAGGCCTGATCCGAGCAGGATACCCAAACGATCACCCATGATGATGCTACTTGTACCAGTTTGTTCAAACGCCAATGATGCAATGAAGAGACTCATGGTAAAGCCGATTCCACACAGAATGGTGGTTGCATAAAAACCTGACCAGCTGGCCCTACTCGGCAGTTTGGCGAATCCAAGCATAATAGCAACACCACAAAACAGCATGATACCCATCTGCTTTCCGAGAAAGAGGCCTGCGGCTATACCCAAGGGAATAGGCTCTAGCAGAGAGCCGAAGGTCAATCCAGATAGGGAAACACCCGCATTGGCAAAGGCAAACACCGGCACGATCAATAGAGCAACCCATTGATGAAGCCCATGCTCCAGCTCCCGAAGAGGGGAACGATCGCTGTTTTTGGCATCTTTGAGCGGAATCATAAGTCCAAGAATCACACCTGCCAAGGTGGCATGCACGCCCGATTTCAAAACTGCCACCCAGAGAATCACACCCACCACTACATAGGCCGAAATACGGGATACGCGCATAATGTTCAAGGCAAATAAAATCACTATCGCCACTAATGCTATGATTAAGCTGGCAAAAGAAAGATCTGATGTATAAAAAATTGCAATAATGATGATCGCGCCCAGATCGTCAAAAATCGCCAGGGCCATCAAAAAGACCCTGAGGGAAACGGGTACACGTTTCCCCAATAGGGTAATAACTCCCAGGGCGAATGCGATATCCGTGGCAGCAGGAATTGCCCAGCCATTCAACGCAATCGGATCGCCTTGGTTCAACCAGTAGTAAATAACCGCCGGCACCAGCATGCCACCGATGGCCCCCAAACCGGGCAGGATAATTTGATCCGGCCGGGAGAGTTCACCCTCAAGAAACTCCCGTTTCACTTCCAGACCGATCAACAGAAAAAAAACTGCCATCAAACCGTCGTTTATCCATAGTAACAGCGGCTTGGCGAGGTGCAGTTCACCGATGCGAATTTCAACTGGCGTATCCAGCAAGGCACCATAAAACAGGTTCAATGGTGAATTCTCCAGCACCATGGCCAGGACAGCGGCAAAAATCAGAAGAATTCCACTGGCAGAGTCCTGGCGCATGAAATCCTGCAGCCAATTCGATATTTCGGTTGAATATTCTCTCTCTTTTACCATCTACCAACAGTTCCTCAAATCCATCCGCCTATCCTAACACTATCCCAGCATATTGTGACTGTTAACCCTATCGAAACCTCATTTATTAACCCGACACCTTAATAGCTACGTTCATCGAGCCACTTAGCAATTGCCGGCGGTACCAGCTTTTGCGCCTTTCCACTGACATAGATTCCAATGTGCCCGCCCGGAAAGCAGAGCTCGGTATAGTCCTTGGTACCGGTTAGGTCGCGCAAGGCACGGGAAGCATCGGGCGGCACCAGGTGGTCCTGCTCCGCGTAGATATTGAGCACTGGACAGGTAATATTCTCCAGATCTACCTGGCGATCACCGATTGTTACACTGCCCTCGAGAAAACCGTTTTCCTGATAAAAGACCTTTATGAACTGTCTAAAGGTCTCGCCCGCTTGATCCGGACTGTCAAAAATCCATTTCTCCATTCGCAGGAAGTTTTTCAACTGCTTCTCATCCTCCAACAGATCCACCATACTCAGATATTTTTGACCGGTGAGGCTGAAAGGCTTGAGAGAGAGGAAGGTCCAGTTGAGTAGTTCTCCCGGCACATTGCCCAATGTATCGATCAATAGATCCACATCCATATGCTGAACCCAGGCAGAGAGCATATTGTCCGGGGTCTTGAAATCAACGGGTGTGACCATGGTGATCAGGTTTTTAACCTTGTCGGGATGCAACGATGTATAGCAGAGGCTGAAGGCACCGCCCTGACAGATACCCAGGATATTGATCTTGTCGAGTTTGTGGCGTTTACGAATGACATCCACACAGCGGTCAAGGTAGCCATTGATATAATCATCCATCGTCAATGAACGATCTGCCTCGTCCGGATAACCCCAGTCGATCAAGTAGACATCCTGCCCCGCCGCTAACAGATTGCGGATGCTAGAGCGGTTCTCCTGCAAGTCAGTCATGTAGGGTCGATTTACCAGGGCATAGACTATCAGGGTGGGGATTGAACTCTGTACCACATCAGCAGGGGCCTCATAACGGTAGAGTCGCAGCTTGTCCTCTGTATAGACCTCGACCTTGGATGTGACGCCAGTGTCGATCTTCTTCGAATTCATCAGATTTTGGCATCCCTTACCCAGCTTACGGCTGTAGTCGAGCATCTCTTCGGCAAGCTGATCAGGACGTAAAGTAAATGGTTGCACGTCTGTTCTCCTCGGTTCCAAACGTCTTAACGATATCGATGTTTTTACGGTGGATTGTTTTCAGATCAGCTGTTGCCACCCTTGGTAGCAACCCTTTTCTTGCCGACCCTCTTTTTCGCCGTTTTCTTGATGGTAGGTGCATTTTCCACCGCCTTGGTTTTCACCGGCTTACGCAGTTCCATGACCTGCTCTTTGAGCATTTCCACTTCAGCCTGCAGTGTCTTGTATTCGCGACGGGAATCTTGCAGCCGATCCTGTAGGGTGCGCAACTCACGGCGGGTAGGCATATTGAGGCCACCCAGGGTTTCATCCACAAGATGGCCAAGCTTCTGCTTCACCGCCATCAGAGCATTGACCAGTTTGCCGTGGATCTTGGCGTACTCGGGTGTCATCACCTGCTCACCATAGACCTCCTCGCTACTACTGACCCAAAGGTCATAGAAACTCCGCGCAGAATCGATCTGCTTGCCTTCGTCAGCTAACGCCTGAACCTTGTCACGAAGCCTGTCGGCCGACAACATACCGAGGTTGGAGAAGAAGCGCATATACTCGCTCAGCGCACGTTGATAGCTTATTACCCGCTGTATCAGTTGCTTGTATTGACCCTCTTCCTCGCGCATATAGCCGAGGCCGGGAGCACTGAGAAAGCGCTCGATGCCATCGTTATGAGGCATATTGCGCAGCAGATC
>JASFJX010000468.1:0-4027 GCA_050119385.1 Candidatus Thiodiazotropha sp.
CACACATCTAACATGTATGCCAACTAGTCTTAAAAAAGCCGGCAAGGAGTTATCACAGCTATTAACAATCTTGCATGGATTATAGGGATCTCATACCCAAATCAGGTATAGACTTTAATCTGTATATTGTTTATTAAACGCATTCCACTCAACTGACAAGATCAGAAAAAAATTCTTCTAAAACATGCATATATACCAATCTCAAGGTATCCTGGCACCCTTAATATGACTGGAGCCTTATTTCAGCACACCTGATTTACTCAATCGGTTAACATAGAATATCGAACAATGACAACAGGATGGCTTGTATTCACAGACCTTGACGGCACGCTATTGGATCACAATAGTTATGAATATAAAGACGCACTTCCCGCGCTGCAAAGGTTGAGGGAACGACGAATTCCGGTGATTCCCGTTTCCAGCAAGACCCACGCTGAACTGGAAGTTATCGTGCAAAAACTCAATCTCGATGGAACGATGATAGGGGAGAATGGCGCCGTTATAGTATATCCAGGTGAAGATCCGCAGGTCGCTCCTCCCGGCTATATGCAGATCCGGGACTATCTTGTCGATAGCCGGACGAACCCTGACTTCAACACCTTTGGTTTCGGTGACATGACTGTCGTTGAGGTTATGGAATGGACCGGTCTGAACCAGGATATGGCACAGCTCGCCAAGCGTCGACTCGGTTCAGAGGCGTTTGTCTGGCAAGGTAGTGAAAACGGATTCAACCAATTCCGACAGGATATCGTCGATGCAGGGCTACGGCTTCTCCAAGGTGGCCGATTCCACCACCTGCTGGGCAATACTGACAAAGGCAAGGCAGTCGGATATGTGACTAAACACCTGGAGCGAGACGGATATACCGTCACCAAAACCATAGGCCTGGGTGACAGCGACAATGATCGGGAGATGCTGCTGGCAGTGGATATTCCGATCATCGTACGAAAACATGACGGCACTCATATCGTTCTCGAACAACGACCTGATGCCATCATTACTAACCTACCCGGCCCTGCGGGTTGGAATCAGGCGATACAAAACCTGTTACAACAACATGAGACCTGAGCATGGCAGACTTTTTTCAAAACGGCGACATCACCACCCTGCATCGACTCACAGATCGGTCCCTGGAAGAGATGGAGCATGAGCTTAACGACTATGTACGGAAACGTCCCATCGGACTGATCCTGCCCAGCCTCTACTCTGAACTCTCCGGGCCGGCCCTCTCCAAGATACTGGATGAGCTGCAACACGCAGACTATATCTCCCACATCATTATCGGCCTGGACCGGGCTGATGAGACCGAATTCAGACATGCTCAGGCCTTCTTCTCCAGACTCCCCCAACGCACCCATCTGTTGTGGCAGGATGGACCACGTCTACGGGGTCTTGACGATGAACTGCAAGAACGTGACCTCTCTCCACCTGAACCGGGCAAGGGACGCAATGTCTGGTTTTGTCTGGGCTATGCCCTGGCCATAGAAGAGTTGACCGCGGTTGGATTGCACGACTGCGATATTGTCACCTACAAACGGGATCTGCCGGCCCGACTCTTCTATCCCTTGGTTCATCCCAATTCCAGTTTCGAATATGCCAAAGGTTACTATGCGCGGGTTAATCTGAACAAACTCGGCGGCAGGGTCACGCGTCTTTTTGTGACTCCACTGATCCGCGCACTGCGTATGATGGTCGGCTCACTGGAATATCTGGATTTCATGGACAGCTTCCGCTACCCATTGTCGGGCGAATTTGCCATGAGCATGGATCTGGCATCCCAGGTCCGCATCCCCAGCGACTGGGGACTCGAGGTGGGACTGTTGTCCGAAGTCTACCGAAACATCTCGCGACATCAGATTTGCCAGGTAGACATCGCAGATCATTATGACCATAAACACCAGGACCTATCGGCGCAGGACCGTGAAGGCGGGCTGGCAAAGATGAGCCGTGATATCGCGAAATCCTTCTATCGCAAAATGGCAACCGAAGGTATTCAGATGAATCAAGCCTTCTTCCGCAGTCTAAAAGCGGCCTATCTGCGCAAGGCGCTGGATATGGTGGAGATGTATTATCACGATGCAACCATCAATAATCTCAGCTTCAACCGTCATACCGAAGAAGAGGCGATCGAGGTCTTCCAACAGAGTATCGTCGAAGCGGGTCAGGCCTTCCTCGACAATCCGCTGGAGGCCCCATTCATTGCCAACTGGAAACGGATCCTCTCAGCCATGCCCGACTTCAATCAACGACTCTACCAAGCCGTGGAGGCTGACAACCGGATCTAGTGGGCCGCTCAGACCAGGAGTCAAGGCGCACCCCAAGGGCACTTCCTTCGGGGCGCAATGCGCAGGCAATGGCAGGCCCTTGTCAAGCATTGCAACGCAGGATCCTGGCCTGAGCGGGCTTCCCTTCGGGCATCAGAAAATCAGCCGAATTCCAAAATGAATATTGTCATCCAGCTCGATTTCATCCGAGTGATCATGCAACTCCGTTTCCAGCTTGCGATAACCGACATAGCCTAGGGCGTTGGGAACCACCTGGATTTCATAGCGCAGTGAAATTTCAGCCATACTTTCAGTATCATCGAAGCTGGTGATGTCAGGGGCGTAAAAACCTTCGAGCACTATACCCATGGGAGTTGTACTCGAGATCACATAGCGTGCATGGGCTCCCAGGGCCAGCGCATAGAGATCCTCATCCGGTTCATCCAGAGCGCCGATGTAACCCTTGAGACCAATGCCTAATTCCAGATCCTCCCGTCCACTGTTGCTGGTTCCCACCACCATCATTTCCGCTGTCGCCAGGTAGTCTGAATCCTCAGTATAAAGCAGCCCGAAGCCGAGATCGGCCCCCTCATAACCCAGTGATTGTACTTTCGTCAGATAGACCAGATAGGCTGCATCCTTACTGAGGCCCAGATCCAAGCCACCCGCCTGGACGGGACTCAAACCGAACAATAAAGCCACCAACAACAATTTTTTCAACACCGATTTCTCCTGCTTCTGTACCAGTGAATAAAAAGTGGGTGAGTGTACGTTGAACAAACTCCCATCTCAAGCATGGTGACAATTGTGCGGTAAGCCCTGGGTTATTCCGTGGGCAACAATCCCCATTTCTATGAGGTTTGTCTAAGATCTCCAATGAATTTCTTCTCCAGCCAAACAGTCCCATTTCAGTCCACTGATAGACAACACTGCGATGTTATGGTTCATCTCTTACATTAGCAAATCACTTAGCGCGCCAGATCGTACGGGTGGACTCAGCAGATAGCCCTGCACCATATCGCAGTGCTGCTCGCAAAGCTGTTCAAGTTGCGCTTCGGTCTCCACGCCCTCACCCACCACTTCAAGGCCCAAGCTGTGGGCCATGGCAATGACACTATTGACCAATAGACGATCAGCAGAATTGGTAGTGATATCCTGAATGAAACTTTGGTCAATTTTGAGTACATCGAAGTGGTACTTACGAAGCTGACTGAGTGAGGAGTAACCCGTGCCGAAGTCATCCATGGCAATACTTATGCCCATTTGGCTAATGATTGCGAGAGCTTCATCGACATTGGAGCGTTCCTGCATCAACACTCCCTCAGTTATCTCCAGCTCAAGATGCTTACCAGTGATACAATTTTGCTGTAGTGTATCCTTGATGAAAGGAACAAGCTCCAGATCCCGAAACTGGCGAGGAGAGAGATTAACGGAGACCTTGAAATCTCGTTTCAACAATCTAGTCATTTGCGCAGCGCAATTCAATGCCTGACTGATGACGTATCGTCCAAGCTGATCAATGAATCCAGATTGTTCAGTAGCAGGGATAAACTCAGCGGGTGAAACTGCACCGAGTTTTCTATTGTTCCAACGCAATAGCGCCTCAGCCTTGACTATCTTTCTGGTTTTAGCATCCACCAAGGGTTGATAACAGACATGAAACTCATTACGTGCAAGGGCTTTATGGAGTTGTTCTTCGATCAACAGTCGTCGAGAGACAGCCTGATTCATATCGTTCGTAAAGTAACAGCAGGTGTTTCGGC
>JASFJX010000469.1:0-4018 GCA_050119385.1 Candidatus Thiodiazotropha sp.
GCCAGTTTCGCTCATAGTTCAGGCCAAGCTGATAGAGCGTATCCCAGGAGTAGATGCCCGTGTTGTGCTCGTCATCGAAATGCAGACAGATGGCATAATTTCCCACAGGATCGATATGGGCAATGTTCACCTCTTCTTTACCCACCTGCAAGACCTCTTGCCCGGGACCATGGCCCTGCACCTCCGCGGAGGGGGAAAATACCCTGAGATACTCCGCGGGATAACTGAACTTGTTACCATCGTCGAAACTGATTTCCAAAACACGGGACTGCTTGTGCAGATGGATCTCGGTCGGATTGGGATGTGACATGTATCGTACCTACTCTAGTTAACCAGGCTGCTATTCTAGCTTCAGATTCTAACGATATACCCGGTGGGTATAGCGTGATCTGGTCTGAGTGTCCTATAGAATGTATTGACTCAGGTCCTCGTCAGCCGCCAATGCCGAGAGTTGCTCATCGACATAGCTCTCATCAATGACAATTGTTTCGCCGGCGTGTTCGGATGCCATATAAGAGACACTCTCCAACAGGCGCTCCATGACTGTATGGAGGCGGCGAGCGCCGATATTCTCTGTGCTTTCGTTCACTTGCCAGGCGGTTTCGGCAATGCGGCGGATGCCTGCTTCGGTAAAGCTCAAGCCGACATTTTCCGTCTCCAGCAGGGCCTGGTATTGCTCGGTGAGCGAGGCGTCGGGTTCGGTAAGAATACGTGTGAAGTCATCGGTTGTGAGTGCGGAGAGCTCCACCCGGATAGGCAAGCGGCCTTGCAGTTCTGGGATCAGGTCGGAGGGTTTGGCGAGATGAAAGGCGCCGGAGGCGATGAACAGGATATGATCGGTCTTGACCATGCCGTGTTTGGTGGAGATGGTACATCCCTCCACCAGGGGCAGCAGATCGCGCTGCACGCCTTCACGGGAGACGTCAGCGCCTCGGGTCTCGCTGCGGCTGGTTACTTTATCCAGCTCGTCGATAAAGACGATCCCATGCTGTTCCACCATCTCCAGTGCACGCAGCTTGAGGTCTTCCTCATTGATACGCTTGGCTGCCTCTTCGTCGCTCAGGACCTTGAATGCATCCTTGATGCGCAGTTTACGGCGTCGTGTGCGACCGCTTCCCAGGTTCTGGAACATGCCCTGTAACTGGCTGGTCATCTCCTCCATGCCGGGAGGCGCCATGATCTCGACCCCCACCGGGGTGGCGCTGACTTCGATCTCGATCTCCTTGTCGTCGAGCCCGCCGTTGCGCAGTTTGTCGCGGAACTTCTCCCGGGTGGCATCGGAGATCCCCGAACTGGTTTCACTGTCGCCCCAGCCCGATGTGGAGGGTGAGGGGAGCAAGGCATCGAGAATACGCTCCTCGGCGGCCTGGCTGGCTTCACTGGATACCTTGGCCATTTCACCTTCGCGCACCATTTTCACCGCTGAGTCGGTCAGTTCACGAATGATCGAGTCGACCTCTCTACCCACATAGCCGACTTCGGTGAACTTGGTGGCTTCCACCTTGAGGAAAGGTGCATTGGCCAGTTTAGCCAGGCGTCGCGCGATCTCTGTCTTACCGACACCCGTCGGGCCGATCATGAGGATGTTCTTTGGCGTGATCTCATTACGCAGGCTTTCCGAGACCTGGGCGCGACGCCAGCGGTTACGCAGGGCGATGGCCACGGCGCGTTTGGCGTCTGTCTGGCCGATAATGTGTTTGTCGAGTTCGGCGACGATCTGTTGGGGAGTAATTTCCGACATTAAATGGTTTCCGCAAATGGTTATTCGACTCAGAATCCCTAAGTCTTGCTGTCCAACTCTTCCAGTACCAGGTTATGGTTGGTATAGATACAGATATCGGCGGCTATGCCGAGACCTTTTTCGACGATCTCACGGGCGCCGAGTTCCGTATTATCCAGTAACGCCCGGGCCGCGGCCTGGGCAAAGCTGCCGCCGGAGCCGATTGCCATCATATTGTGCTCCGGTTCGATCACATCTCCGGTGCCGGAGATGATCAGCGATGTCTCAGCATCGGCAACGCACAGTAACGCCTCGAGCCGGCGCAGCGCCCGGTCGGTACGCCAGTCTTTGGCCATTTCCACGGCGGCGCGGGTGAGGTGGCCCTGGTGTTTTTCCAGCTTGCCCTCAAAACGTTCGAATAGGGTGAAGGCATCGGCGGTGGCGCCGGCGAAGCCGGCGATGACCTTCCCTTTATAGAGTTGCCGCACTTTACGCGCATTGCCTTTCATCACGGTATTGCCAAGGGATACCTGGCCGTCACCGCCGATGACCACCTTGCCGTTGCGCCTGACTGAGAGAATAGTCGTACCTCTGAAGTTTTCCACGCTGATTCCGAGAGTTTCCAAAAATGAGGAGGCGATTGTACCTGAGGTGGAGGCTGGTGAAAAATCGGTCAGCCAGCTGAGATGAATCGATCGGTGAATTGCACGGGTATCGCCTCTTGAAAAGTCATCAAATAGCAGTTGGATTGATTGCGAGGGTGCGATCCCGCCCGGATGAAACATTCGGGTGTGCGCTTTGTGCTGTGTTGCTTACCACCGATATCCATGGCAGAGTCCCAGGCTATGTCATTCAGGCTTACCCTAATAGCGCTTATCGGAACCCTCCTTCCGGCTGCACAGGCTGAGGATGCCGGCAGGCCTTTCCAGTCGTCACTGAGTGCCGAGGCGATTGCCGGGCAGGTCTATCTCGCGGCTCACGGCGGGTTGCTGAAAAATGCCCTCAGCAAGCGCAGGGGGAGGGATGTTGCCGTGGTGGTCAACCGAGCCCCCCTATCGATGCGTACCCGGGACAGGGTGCCCGGGGTGCAGACCTTTGATACCTACGTCAACAACGCCCCCCTGGATCCTGCCATCGAGACGCAGCAGATGGCGATTCTGACCTCGGGAAAGACCAAGGGTACGGGGGTGCTGTTCACCCGTTATGCCGATGCGGAAAAGGGCAATGTGATCTCCATGTGGCTACCTGCGTTACGCAAGATCAGACGTATTAATGAGCCCTCCCATGAAGATGTCTGGTTCGGTACCAATCTGACCTATGGGGAGTTAGTATTACGTAAACCGGAGGATGAGGTGCATGAATTGCTCGGAGAGGCCAAAGTGGAGGGCTGTCTGGCTGTAATGGAGCTACAGCCCTGGGAAAAGACCCGTTATACAAGGCATCTGCCCGGGCCTCAATGCGCCCATATGGGTAAGCCGGTGTATCGATTGAAGAGCACCACCAAATTTAAAAACTGGTGGTATGACTACCACATCAGTGAAATCGACAAACGCACATTTGCCCTCTACAAAACGGTCTACTATAAAGATGACGAAAGGGTAAAGACGGTTTACATCGACTGGCAGTCCCTCGATCAACCGGACCCACGTATCACATATCCCAGGTATATCTATGCAATTTCACATCAAGACGGCAAAGACAGCATGGTCTATGTGCCCCGGAGCACGATCTCATTGAATGTGGATCTCGACGATGATTTCTGGTCTGAACAGACGCTGCAAAATTATGCTCGCTAGGGTCGATCGGATGCCAGTCAACAGGCCCTAAAGCATGCGTGATGTCCGGGCAGAGTAACGATTACGCTGATGCCTACGCCCGTTTCGTGCTCAGGCATCGCCGAGCGGTTATTATCCTGCTGTTCGCCTCAACCCTACTGGCGCTATTCTTCGTTGACCGGGTGAACCTGCGTAATGACCCGGACTCTTTACTGCCGCTGACAAACCCTTATATCGCTACGAATCTCTATAGCGACCTTACCTACGGCATGGGTAATCTGATGGTGTGGGGATTGAAGGTCAAACAGGGCGATATCTACCAGCCCTGGTTTCTCCGGATGGTGCACGACTTCTATTACGATGTCAGTGGGCTGGAGTTTGCCAAGCCGCTCAATTTTGCCGGTCTGCCGTCATCCAAACTGCGTAATCTCGGCATTAACGATGCGGGGAGTCTCGATTTTCGTCGTCTGATGCCGGCTAACGGTCTTGCCGCTGATGAGCAGCTGCGGCAGGATCAGATCGA
>JASFJX010000470.1:0-4007 GCA_050119385.1 Candidatus Thiodiazotropha sp.
TTGATTGCTAATTTTTTGGGTGCCCATTACTATTATTAGCAGATTACTGATATTCGCTAAGGTGAGCGCGAGAGAAGGTAAAGCCTGATAAAAGCAGAGTTAGGTATAAATTAAATTTTGAGGCCGATTTTAAAACGCCATAGCACCGCGAGAGTAGAATTCCAACAACTCAGCTAATGTTGCGGTAAAAAATGAATTGTAAATTTATTTTTATAACCGCTCAATATGCTGTGGTTGATATGTTCAAAGAGGTTTTACATATACATGAACTTTTACTCAGAAAGGCGAAGTAAAGATCACTGAGGATTAGTGTTGCTTGTAGGAATGGATCTCTGTACTTTAAGATGTCAGCGTAGACCACAAGAAACAGGGTCAGTGTTAATGGGTTTACAAATAACTCGTTAACTTATTGAATTGACAGCAATAATTAGGATAGCCTGAAGGCAGTTTATGAAAACGGACTGCTTACACAGAAGTGTGATATGAATATGAATTTCGACCTTCAGTTCTCGGTTAACAAGTTTTTCTCTTTGTTACTCATTAGCCTGTTATTGATCCTTGGCTCAGCCTGCGCGAATAGAGAGGAAAGCAAGCAAAAGTACTTTGATCGGGGTATGGAGTTGTTTAATCAAGGGAACTTCACCAAGGCACGCCTGGAAATCAAGAATGTGTTGCAGATCGATCCGAAAGACGCCAATGCCTATTACATGTTCGGGCAGATCGAGGAGAAGGATGAGAATTGGCCCAAGGCCTATGCACTCTATTTGAGGGCGACTGAACTCGACCCCAAGCATGTGGATGCACAAGTGCATCTTGGAACAATCTTCGCCTTGTCCGGTGAGACTGAAAAGGCCCTTATTGCAGCTGATAAAGCGTTGTCAGTGAAACCTAATAATGCAGCTGCGATGGTGCTTAAGGGCTTTGTCAAGGCAAAGATGGGAGAGAAGGATGCCGCCATCATCGATATCCTCGGCGTCATTGAGTCAGATCCAAGCAATGTTGAGGCATCCTCACTGCTCGCGGCGTTGTATGCAGATCAGGGCGAGATGGAGCGTGCGATACAGATCGCAAAAGACTCCTTGACGCTGCATAGCGACCGGGTGGCCTCATATTTGTTGCTAGCACGTCTCTATGCGCAAGCCGAGAAGCATGATGAGGTGGTAAAGATCCTTGCCGACCTGATCAGGAGCAAGCCCGATGATCTGCAAAACCGACTCCACCTAGTCGCTTTTTATCAGGAGCGAGGTGAGAACGATCAGGCTGTAGAAGTTATACAACAGGCGATTGCGGATCTGCCTGATAATATAGATGCAAAATTCGCATTGATTTCCCTCTACAAAAAGCAAGGCTCAATGGACCAGGCAGAGGTGCTGCTGGAGCAGTATGTCAGTGAGAACCCGGAACACAATGGACTAAAACTCGAACTGGCAAGACACTATCTGGCTACAGGGCGTAAGGATGAAGCGAACGAGGTACTTTCTAAGATCATCGAGCTGGCTAAAAGATCGGAGGAGGGTTTAGCTGCCAGGACCTTGAAAGCGAGTGTCCTGATCAAGGAACAGGCTTTTGATGGAGCTGGCGCCTTACTTGAAGAGGTTCTCGATGAGGATCCGAAATTCAAGGATGCGCTGTTGGTCAGGGCTGGGTTGGGATTAGTGAATGGTGATCCCGATTCAGGGATTGCTGACCTACGTACGCTATTGCAGGAGGATCCCAGTTATGTCAAGGCCCATCGTCTGAAGGCGCGAGCTCATATTAAGAAGGGTGAGATACAGTTGGCAAGGCAGAGTCTCGAAGATGCGATCAAGATCCGGCCTGAAGAGGCTGCTGCAAACTTTGAGCTGGTGCAGTTGTTGATTAACACCCGTGAGTATGATGACGCGGTTGAGGTGCTGCAGAAGATGCGCCGCTTCGACCCCGATAGCATCAAGGTCTTGCAAGGTCTGGCGCTGGTTCAGGAAAAGCTCAAGGGTTGGGCGGAAATGGGGAAGGTTGCAGAGGCATTGGTGAACAAACACCCAGATAATCCTCTCGGTTACTACTATCGGGGGGTGTCTTACCTGAACCGAAACATGGCCGCCTCAAGCATTGAGAATTTTGAGAAGGTGCTCGAAATCAAGCCAGAATCTATCGAAGCCCTGGTTGGATTGTCAAAGGGATTGTTCGCGATGAAGAAGCCAGACGATGCCTTGCAACGAATTGAGCAGGTGGTGTCGGCCAATCCCGAACATTTTGCCGCCCTGAATCTCAAGGGTGAGGTGTACGTTTCACAAAAGCAGTGGGATCTGGCTGAGGAGTCCTTCAACAAGGCACTAGCCTTGAATCCCAAGTGGTCGGTACCCTATAGAAACCTTGTAAATGTTAAGATGCTCAAGGGAAAACAAGATGATGTTTTGAGCTTGTTGGAAGAAGGCTTCGAAAAAACAGGTGATACGGTGCTGGGTGTCGACTTGGCTACTCATTACTCCCGCACCGGTCGTAACAAGGATGCAGTCGACATCTATGAAGGGATCCTGCTAAAACATCCCAAACATCTGCTGGCCTCAAATAATCTGGCCATGCTTTTACTCAAGGGCGAGACAGACCAGGGGGGGGTGGATAAGGCATTGCAGTTGGTTGAAGGCTTTGAGTTATCTGAGAATCCTATTATCCTGGATACCTTGGGGTGGGTGCATATCAAGCGTGGTGAGATCGACAAAGCTCTCCCTATTCTACAACGGGCAGAAAGAAAGGGCTCCGGGCTTCCAGATATCGATTATCATCTTGGGATAATCTATTACCAACAGGGGCAAATGGAGAACGCCAAGCGTCACATCAATACGGCCCTGGCTGCGGAGAAACCCTTTGACGGCATGGAGGAGGCGAAGGCGTTATTAGATAAGATTCAATAATCGTGCTGAGAGTGCCCGCAATGGGCGCTATATATGTTGCTAGATAACAATATAAAAATACATCCTGATTACCCATGAAACTCAGCTGCTTTAGAAGTAAAGCTCCCTTAGACAGATTACCTTCATTTTTCGTGAATTTCTAACACTTTGCGGTGGGGCTGGGCCCCACCAATCGCCTTCGAAAAGCGCAGGAACATTTCAAGCTTGAGTGAATATTTGCCTGTATTTCTCTCGCCTAATTCAAATATGAGTTTCCTATCCTATACCTATAGCTGAACATGATAGGTATTCAGGTAATATTTTATGACAGGCCGTCGTGTGTTGGCTTATGGACTGCGTGATGCATATAGCCTAAGGGTATGCTTGAAGACCTGAAACGAATCTAATTGGTCGCCGGGGTAACTAACCGGCCATGTTCACGACTTGAACAGATCCTCTGCCGCCTGACGTAAGGCATCATGTGAGGATTGGGTATCACTGCCGGCAGTCTCGATTGTGGGTTCGAAATAGCCGCAGAAATTGGCCTTCTCCTTGTCCATCACGCGATCCGCCATCGGTTCGTCACACTGATTCGGTCGGTTCGGGGCATACCAGCCACAGTTGCGGCATACCCGGGTCGGTTTCCCGCATGATCGGCAGGTGGTTTCACGACCATAATCGGCTGCCACCAATGCAAGACCACACTGCCAGCATTTACCTTTGACCTCATCGTTCATTGAAATTTCCTTCTACGTTGTGGGGTATTCTCTGTTCGGTTACTGAGGGTGATTAAATCACTGGCCATCTTCTCGGCGTTGTGGAGCGGCTGAAGCAGGTATGGGAGCGACCTTGCGGATCCACAAGAAAAATCGAATATACTGTTATTCATGTCGTTTTGAAATCCAAAAAAGAGTCACCCATAGTAAAAGTAAAAGGGCAGCGTGACACATTGTGAGCTACTGCAATGCTAAATGGAAGATGTCCGTGTATTTTGTCTTACCGAATTTAGCGCATGACTAGTGGGCCGCTCGGTAAATACGGTAACTCTCAGCCGCACCACAAGCGCCATTGGCAAGGCATGCGAGCGTAGGACTAGCCGTCGCTAATTCAAGCGAGCATAACACCGCCAATGGCGCT
>JASFJX010000471.1:0-4001 GCA_050119385.1 Candidatus Thiodiazotropha sp.
TGTATTGGCATAGGAGACTCTTTTTTCCCAATAAAGAACCCGTAAGCTTCCGCTCCAGAATGGAGCATATCCAAGACAATGAGATCATTGAGTATGTTAACTACGGTATGGGAATACGACTACGTACCTATACACAAAACAAATCGCTCCATTTCCAAAGTCTCGGTTATATCTGGAAAGTTGGCCCCATCACGCTCCCCATACCAAACTGGGCAACCCTTGGAGAAGCCGAGATTGTCGAGAAGGCGATATCAGACAGGGAATTGTTTGTCGACTTCAATATGATCCATCCCCTGTTTGGTAAAACATTCTCTTACTCGGGAAGCTTTATCATCGACAAAATTGTAGAGAGCACCGAATAAACAACTCAATTTATTTTCGTGTAACAAAGTAGGGACGGAACCTAATGATGCGAGTAGTGTTGATCAATCCTAATTAAAGAGCGACATCGATTCACGGTATGGGGCCACAAGTCCCACTCGGCTTGTCATCAGTTAACGACCCATTGATAGATAGCGGGCATGAGGTAAAACTGATTAATAGGGTACCCTTGAGATCATGAAGATCCGTCTTTATTCGGCCATCTCACAACGTACCGTAGGTACCTCCGGCGTAGCCGGACGTCACGTCAGATGAGAAGACGGTATTTGCACCCGGCTGCCAGGTAACGCCACCACTGCCATCCTCGTTACGACGAATGCATTTCCACTCGAAGCTTGGCTTGGATGTCAAATTTGAGACTACTCCTGTCCAGATAGGTCGAGAGGGACCTGGACCGGCGTGTCCCTCGGGTGGATCATAGATATACTGCCAATAGATGCTGGGGGATAATCGGATCGAATTGGTCGGATCCCAGGATCCCAGTGCCGGAATACTCCCGACCACATAGATGCTCTGGCCGGGCGAGGTAAAGCCATTGTCACAAATGAAGTTGACCGAAGTGGTTTGCGGTGCCAACTCAAGGGTAAAGGTAAACGTTTTGGTGGTGGATTCGACATCCATCATTGGGCTCTTGGCCATAATGAGGTTGTCCCCCGCATTTGTCCATCCGCTCGGTGCGGCTTGCAATGTAGCCGCGTCGGACCACCTCACTAATCCACTACCATTCAAATCGACAGCCGTCGCACGTGCACCGTCGACCACCAACTCCACAATGTTGTGACGGTCGATGATCGCATCAGGATAAGCTCCAGTGCCATTGATGTTTTGGGCCGGCTCGATAGTCACCGTCACGCTGTTCGTGCCTGTTTGTTGCTGGTTTACCTCAGTCGTGCGGTGATGATAGAAGGGGCGTCCTTCGACATCATACTCCAATGTCCTCCCGTCATCCTCAAACAGGGTGAAGCTCGATGCGGCCGGATCAGCATACACGCGGACTATGAAATCGGTATCGGGTACCCTCCCATCCTTTCGGTTACCGAAGGCATCCTTAGTGGCTGGATCGACATGCATTTTTGGCACGATAGCGCCGGCACGAACGAACGCTGGAAGCCGCAGTACCCCAACTCGATAGACAGGCAGATTGGTAACACTTTCCCCATCGCTCTCAACCCATTCATTACTGTGATAGTTCACCCAACGCCCTGCCGGCAGATAGAGGTCGCGCTCATATTCGCCGTGACGTGCGACTATGCCCACCATGATGTCACGGCCGATCATTTTCTGATGACCGACACCGGCGAGTTCAGGATCATTTTGGAAATAGAGCACCGGTGGTGGTACCACTGCCTCGCCAGTCTGATGTGCGAGATGAGCAAGACTGTAATAATAGGGGATTAGTTCGTAGCGCTGGCGGATGTTTGCTCGATTGCTCATCATGTGCCCTACCAGATGGGGTGCCGTGGCATAGGGCTGCACGACTTTGATGAACTCGTTGTCGGTGTGTGGACGCACCGGGGTGTCAAACCAAGCGGCATTGGCGAACCATTGGGTGTAAAGCTCATCCTCGTAACCCCGGTAGTTGCCCTGCTTATCATTGTAGGGCATGGTCTCACGACGAAACCCTCCCGTATCCGAGCCGTAATAGTCAATGCCCGAGAAAGACATATGCAAGTGCGCATTGGCGTGGGTCGCCAGGGATTCAAGATTGCTCGCAATATCGCCGGACCACATGGCCGCACCGGTCCGCTGCGTACCACCCGCACCGGAGCGCGTCATGATGAAGGGCCGCGGATTGATCACACCAAGGGCATTGGCCTGTCCATGTTTATCGAAATAACCATCCCAGATCGACTGATTCCACAATAAATTATAGATATTGTGTATATCGCTATGCTCGTTCTTTCGCCCCGAAAGCGTGATTTCAACCCCCTCATAGCAGGCATCGCCTTTGAAGGTCTCGGGTTCACCCAGGTCGGTCCAGTGGGAGCTAATACCCAATTGAGTCAGGTTGGGGAAACGACGATTGTCATGGATCCATTCACCCGCGGAGGGATCTGACCAGTCGATCATTCGGCCAATTCCCCAGAAACCGCTGACATCCTTCTCTGGCTGGTTCTGATTACCCGCGTCACAGATACCATTGCTGCGCTTGTAAGCCGTTAGGTCATCCGGCATCTGCGTAAAGGTGTCGGTGGTGTTGGCGAGATAGGATTCCTCGATCGCCACTAACCCGACGTGATCTCGACGAAGATCGGCGATTTTCTCCCCGGGATTCTTGAATGAATAGGGATTGGCGGCCAACAGCGACGTCTCATCCTCATCCCAGTCGATGCGCCCCATGGTACTCTTTGAAGGATCGTTTAGTACAACACCGCCGAACCAGTTGAGATCGAGTACAAAGCCATCGACGGGGAAGTTGTTGTCGCGCAGCCCCGAGAGCAGGCCTTCGATCTGATCGAAATTGTCATAACCGAATTCGGAGATCCACAGGCCGAATGCCTTGCGTGGCGGCACGGGCGGCGTTCCGGTCAACTCCATATAATCCGCCCGAAGATCCGGGAGATTAGGACCTGTCATCACATACCATCGAAGCTGATCGCCGAACATGCGGGCCTGCCACCAATCAGTCGTGTAATCCCAGCGCTGCTTGTAAACATTGTCCATGAAGAGGGCATAGTTCACCGAGTCAGCGCCGACTGCGTAGTAGACGGGTATCTGAACATTGCCAACGGCCGCATTCTGAAATCCCATGAAACCGTTACCAAGCGCCTCGCCTTCACGCACCCCGAGGTCGATCCAATCACCGTTCGCATCACCCTGGCGCAAGAACCTTTGCCCAAGACCGTAGACCTCGCTTATCCCTGCAGGATCAATATCCAGGCCCTTGAAGGGCTGATCCAACTTTACCGGACAGATGGTCGTTAGCCGGGTATTGCTTCTGTGCTTATCGCTGACAGTCACGCAGAGACTGGTCGAATTGATCTCGAGACGAATATCGTCCGTCTCGACCCTATCACCGGAACGAGTAAAAGAATTGGGGCCGGAATAGTCATGCTTCCCTACCATGGGCGAGGTATAGATAGGATCGCTAAGCGGAGGACCTGGGACGGCGGCCGAGACCTCGAAGTGAATCAGGTCGTCGTCGAGAACCTCGATGACAAGATAGGCCGAAGGCGTATTGAACTTGAGCCGCTCGATGGCCGCCATGGCTAACACAGGCGCTAGAAATATAATGAACGCCACTACAGCGGCGACGGATGACCGGTGTATCATGGTTCCTTCCCCTATAATCCTTAACAGGCTGTTGACACCACTCATCTGACCCATCAGTACACGGGTCTCCAATAGACTTATGTATAGTCGATACTAGCGTCAAAGTACATCTGCTTTTTTTCGAAAACCCACGAATGACTGAATAGACAATTAAGCCGAATGTTTCATCCGGTCCCTTAGAAATATTAGAGTTGATCTACTTAATGCCCAGACAAAACCACTGACAATGCCATACAGATGAGCCTCGATAGCCACCCTGCCGCCTATCATTGACTGACTGCTTGGAAAAATAGAATAGAGTCCCCCGATCTCTGTGTCTTCGAACATGGTTCCTATGGCAACGGTTG
>JASFJX010000472.1:0-4000 GCA_050119385.1 Candidatus Thiodiazotropha sp.
TTCACGATACCTAATGAATCTCACCTCAGGTCAATTAATTATACTATAAAATCACACATACTTACGTGAATATGGATGCATTGATGTGTATTTAGAGCTGATTGCGTCGTGGCTGAATTCGAGCAGATAAATATTATCTATTTTTCTGTAACAGGGGGGGTAAATCTCCCACCCCCCCCATTATTTCCGCTGTATTTTCCTCTCTTAACCGGCCATCTCCTCCCAAGGCAATAATGAGCGGTAGGGAAATGTTGTGCCTGATCAAAATGGTGCTTAACCCGAATGTTTCATCCGAGTACATATTGATCGTGCCGGGGCTGTCATCTAGATGCGGGTTTAAGATTGAATCAATAGTAAATAACTCAGACGACTGTATCGGCTAACCACAAATCATGTTTGTTACAGAAACTGGTAGCGAATAGCTTGCCTTTAAATCCGGCAGGCAGTTCATACTCTGACACGGGTTCATTGTCATGAGAAAATGTTTTTGAGCCAACAACCGTACCGTCAGACAGTAATAAGGTATGACGGACGATATAGTGGCTTGCGGATTGGCTGTGATTGGTGGTGATCGTGACCTTACCGTCTTTCACTTCAATATCAGGAATATGTGTGCCTTTTTTCTTTTCCCAGACGCCTGCGTCAGTTTGGGTAAAGATCAGGTTCTTAGGGGGGAGGGATACACTCTCGGATGCCTGGGCGTTATTGCCGAGCATTGCGACAGCAGCTGTTGAAGTGGTAGTAATTAAGAAATCTCTTCTATTCATGATAGTTCTCCATTTTTAAGGGTAGATTATAGGTATTGTGGTTTGTATGTAGGTTGTAATGCGTGTAACAACTCCGGTGATCTTTGCATGCACCTGCCATAGATACTATTAAGAAATTAATAATTGTGGGACAGACTACAAATAATTGAACGCGTAAAGCATCTTGCTCAGTTCCCGCTGGAGAACAGATGCTGTGGCTTGCGGCTTGAGTGCAAGTAGTGATGCATTTCACTTTTTTGATTTTTTTTATAAGCGAGTCGGGCTGTGCTGCCGGTGAAGTCCAGCCACGGTATCATACGCCTCGATAAGATAGCGCAGGATGATCCTTGGGAGCAATAGATAGATGTTCCCGGTGTTCGATTTCCTCCTGATTGCTCGCTGGGTATCGATATGTAGCATAATACGCGTATCGATAACGGATAATTCGACAAGCAGGCAAAAGGAGTGAGAACTATGAGTATAAACAGATTATTTGCGGTTTTGTGGGGGCTCGTTGTCGCTTTCATGACGAGTTGTGTTATTGGGGCGGCAAATGAGTCTACCTTTGAGTTACCGCCAGAGCTATATCTTCCTGAGCTGGTTTTAAACAGTGACATAATCCCGCCGTCATGGAGTCCGGTTCAATTAAGAAATAACTACCGGAGTTTTTCAGAGGAAGAATTCATCTATGAGTATGAGGGGCAACGTAAGTCTCTGGCAGACTTTTTTTCAGACGCTAAAGTTCGCAGCTTTCTCATCATGAAAGATGGAGAAATCGTATATGAACATTATCAGGCTCCCTACAATAGATACTCAAAACAGCAATCATGGTCCATGGCAAAACAAATACTTTCCATTCTGGTCGGTATTGCGATAGATGAGGGCGCCATCGATTCAGTGGAAGACGCCATGGATCAATACGAACCTCGACTCAGTGAAAATGGTTTTTCGGGTGTGAGTTTTCGACAGGCGCTACAGATGAGCTCTGGTATCAAGTACGATGAGAAGTCTGACAGGGTCCAGCTTTTTTTAGATGTTATCGAAAACAGTTATTCATTGGGTGGGCTAGGCCATACACTTTTAGAGAAAACCACTGCCCCCGAGCTTGTGCAGGAATATGTACCGGACAGCCGTTGGAAATACGCCAGTATTAACTCCCAGGCAATTGCTATGGCGCTTAGCGCAGCGGTGGGTGATTCATTGCAGAACTATTTTTGGCAAAAACTTTGGGACCCTATGGGTATGGCGGATAGTGCAAGGATTCTGGTTGACCGTGAGCACACCGCGTTTACTTTCTGTTGTCTCTATGCAACGGCTCGTAGTTATGCGGCGATCGGACAGCTATATGCAAATGATGGTTACTACAACGGTAAACAAATTGTTTCACAAGATTGGGTAAGGCTTTCTACGACATTGGACGATCCGCACTCCTGGACCGGTGAATACGCGCATCCTGAAGGTACTTTGTCGGATAACTTTGGTTTTGCCTATCATTGGTGGCCGCTAAAAGGAGGCCGTGGTGACTTTACTGCATTAGGTATTTTTGGTCAGTCAATACACGTGTTACCTAAACAAAATACTGTAGTTGTCAGAACCAGTGGCGATTTTGCAGCAGAAGATGCTCACAGGGATGAGTCAATGATGCTTGGTCGAGCCATTGCGGACTATCTGGATGATAACGCATTAAAACTTGTTGCAATGGTACCAGCACCTGGGCAACCGGAAGGCATCGCAGTCGACCCTGTCGATGGAAGTTTTTGGGTCAGCTCCAACCAGGAAAAAGCGCAGGTGGTGGTCTGGCATTTTTCCGCCGAGGGAGAACTGATAGAGACCTATCCAATCATAAATCATTCAAATACTGCCTCCCATGGCGCAAATGGCGTAACTCTTGACGGAAATGGCCGTGTTTACATCATGGATTATCACTTGGCTCGGGTGATAAGGCTGGATCCAGTTACAGGCAGCCAAGAAGTTTATGGCAGGTTGCCGGATCTTCCCGCTTGTTTAGAAACCTTGGGGGATCCGGCCAATCTTGGGTGCGAACCCACTCTGTATGACAGACAGGCTTGGCCAAATTGGGGGGTATTCGCTCCTGATGGTACGCTATTTGTCTCGGATATCAATCAAGGTTATATATGGACCATTCCTCCTGGAGGAGGCGTCGCAAAACCATGGTTTTCAGATCAACTGTTTGGTTCACACTATAGTTTGAATGGAATGCAATTTGACGCAGACGGTCGGTTGGTCTTTGTACTGACCTATTCCAGTCAAATCGATTTAAGCACGCTCGGACGAGGCGTCGTCTATCGAATTTCCAGACTCCAAGACGGTTCTCCTGGCAAACTGGAAAAGTTATCGACTTTTGGGATTGGCGATGGAATGGCCATCGGTATGGATGGCAAGATCTATCTGCCTGTTTCAAATCCGCTAGTTAGCCAGATACAGGTTGTTGATCCGGAACTTGGTAAAGTCGTTCAGCGGTTTTCGGGTAATTCAATCAATGAAGCTGCTCCACTAGATGGCCCCGCTTCAGTGGCTTTCCGTGGGACAGAACTGCTAATCACTAACCATGCATTATTTACGGATAATCCAGAACATTGGGCGATACTGGCCTTAGATGTGGGGCAAGAGGGATATCCTCTTTTTTATCCTATATTACCTTAATCATGCTTGAATCACAGGTACGTTCGATCTGGCTCCGCATTCTAGCCTGCTTGGCGGTGGTAGTATTAGCCTGTGGCCTGAAAAATTACTTGATAGTCATTGTTAGCGGCACTGCATTGTGTCCTTACCTCTGCTCATCTGTATTCGGGGTGGATCTCTTCTTTTCGTTACCCCTTCTTGGGCAGCTGTTTCAGGCGCAAATATGGGTACTGGAAAAGTTACAAAGCATGATTGACCTGATCCTGATAGACAGGTGGAAGATTGCGACCGGCTTTGTGTTTGCGCCGGTTTTTGAAGAACTGCTCTACCGCGGACCTCTGTTTCTCAGCAGAAGACTGCTGAACAATTCTTTGTGGTGGTTGATCGGGGTCGGACTATCATTTGTGTTTGCGTTGAGTCACGGGCGCAACGGCCTGTCGCTTTTTCCGTTGATCATGCTCGGTATCTGTAGTCTCTGGCTGATCTCGACGACCAGCCGCTTCTGGCCTAGCATTATGCTTCACTTTGTGCACAATTTTTTCTTCTTATCTGTTCTTGTCTATCAATCGTTGTCGGTTAGCGACTAACTAGTGGGCCGCTCGGTAAATTCG
>JASFJX010000473.1:0-3997 GCA_050119385.1 Candidatus Thiodiazotropha sp.
GCAAAGAAATATCTGCGTGAGCGCTATGGCATTCAGATTCGCGGCTATCTGGCTCAGCTGGGGCCGATCAAGGTAGAAAAACTCGATTGGGATCAAGTGGAGCTGAATCCCTTCTTCTCTCCCGATGCAGACAAGGTGGCGCATATGGAGGCCTATATGGACGACCTGCGCAAGGAGGGGAATTCCATCGGTGCCCGTATCAATGTGATGGCCAGCGGTATGCCTGCGGGATTAGGAGAGCCTATTTTCGATCGCCTGGATGCCGATCTCGCCCACGCCCTGATGAGTATCAATGCAGTAAAAGGTGTCGAACTGGGCGCCGGATTCGGGTGCATCGAACAGAAGGGTACCGAGCACCGGGACGAGATGACTCCTGAGGGTTTCCTGAGCAACCATGCCGGCGGCGTGCTGGGGGGGATTTCCAGCGGTCAGGATCTATTGGCCTCGATAGCCCTCAAGCCTACATCCAGTCTGCGTCTGTCTGGTAAGACAGTCAATCGCGACGGTGATCCTGTCGAGGTGGTGACCAAAGGTCGGCATGATCCTTGTGTCGGGATCCGGGCCACCCCCATCGCTGAGGCGATGGTAGCCATCGTGATAATGGATCACCTGCTACGCCATCGGGGGCAGAATATGGATGTGAATTCCGGTCTGGCTGATCTCGGGCCGGACGGTTAGTCTCACCAGGCCTATTTGATTGGTGATATCAGGCCCTGACAGGATAAGGATGCCCTACTGGCGTCTATCCAGCTTCTACTTTTTCTACTTTGCATCCCTAGGAGCCCTGCTTCCATTCTGGGGGCTCTATCTGCAGGCGAGGGAATTCACCCCGGTAGAGATCGGTGAGCTGATGGCGGTGATCATGATCACCAAACTGATCGCGCCCAACATCTGGGGCTGGATCGGTGATCATACCGGCCACCGCATGCCTATTGTACGTCTGGCCTCGCTGCTCTCTATATGCTGTTTCATGGGGATCTTCATCGCCGATGGTTTCTGGTCCTTCGCTCTGGTGATGATGCTGTTCAGTTTTTTCTGGAATGCATCGCTGCCCCAATTCGAAGCAGTCACCATGAGTTATCTGCGTGAACACATACAGCGCTACAGCCTGGTTCGCTTATGGGGTTCGATCGGTTTTATTCTGACGGTGGTCGCCCTGGGAATCATGCTGGATCAGTGGAGTGTCGCTGTAATCCCCTATTTTGTGCTGTTTCTCTTTTTCGGTATTTTTGCAAACAGCCTGCTGGTGCCGGAAAAAGAAGCGGTAATGCCTGACCATGACCAGGGATCGATACTGGAGGTTTTGAAGCGTAGTGATGTGATTGCATTTCTCCTGGTCTGTTTTCTGATGCAGGCTAGTCATAGCGCCTACTATGCCTTCTACTCGATCTACATGGAGGAGGTCGGCTATTCGAGCAGTGTTATCGGTCAGTTATGGGCCCTGGGGGTGATTGCCGAGGTGGGGCTTTTTTTAGTGATGCACCGGCTGCTGCATCGATGGGGCGCGCGTAAGGTGCTGATCATCAGTCTCGCTGTTGCTGTGGTGCGATGGATTCTGGTCGGGTCGGCGCCTGAAAATCTTTTCCTGGTACTGCTCGCTCAGGTGATGCACGCAGCCACATTCGGGACTTTCCATGCCGCTGCTATTCATCTGGTGCATCACTATTTTATCGGGCGCCATCAGGGTAGGGGGCAGGCGCTCTACAGCAGTGTCAGTTTTGGTGCGGGAGGGGCCTTCGGCAGTCTGCTCAGCGGCTATCTTTGGAGTGGTATCGGGGCTGCCGCTACCTTTTGGATCGCAGCCGCTTACGCGCTGCTGGCGGTCATCATTGCCTGGCGTTGGGTCGATCGGGATGATTAATCATGCATCTCTCCCCAACAATGACTTGACAGTCGCTGTGTTGGGCAGTAAGTTGCGCGCCTGCTGCGCTGCAGCACTATTCTCTAATCTTTGAAATCGTTCGCCAACCACTGACTCGGGAGTTCCACTATGGCCATCGAACAGACCCTCTCCATTATTAAGCCGGATGCCGTAGCAAAAAACGTGATCGGAAAGATCTATAGCCGATTCGAATCTGCCGGCTTGAAGATTGTAGCTTCGCGGATGCTTCAACTGAGCCGTGAGCAGGCGGGGGAATTCTATGCCGTGCACAAAGAGCGCCCCTTCTACAATGATCTGATCGATTTCATGACATCCGGTCCTGTGATGGTGCAGGTGTTGGAAGGTGAAGATGCAATCAGCAAAAACCGCGAGATCATGGGGGCCACCAATCCCCAAGAGGCGGCACCAGGCACTATTCGAGCCGATTTTGCTGAGACTGTGGATGAAAATGCAGTGCATGGTTCCGATGGTCCGGATACGGCCAAGGTTGAAATCGGCTTCTTTTTTCCGCAAGGCGTTTGCGTTAGAACCCGTTAGTAGCAAGCTATTCCAGCAACCTCTGAAATATTCGAGGTTGCTGGCGCTATTTATTCCCATAAAAGAGTAACAACTCCCACATTACACGCGCAGCATTGGAAAGGGTGCGTTTGCGATGGGTGACAATACCGAGTGAACGGCTCAATTTCAGCTCCGGTACTTGTAACGGAACCAGGTGATCGTCCAGCAGTATTTCTGGCAGGAGACTCCAGCCCAGGCCAATCGTAGTCATCATCTTCAGGGTCTCCAGGTAGTCTGTCGAAAGGGTACAGTTGATATGCAGGTGGTGCCGCTCGATCTGTTTCTCAATCAGGGTGCGGGTATAAGTGCCCCGGGTTGGTAGAACCGCTGGGTACTCCAGAAGTTCGCGTAGATTCACTGTGTGCTCTGTTGCCAGAGGATGCCCCGGGCTGACCACCACGGCCAGAGGGTCATGCCAGATTCTCTTACTCTGCAGGGCATCTATAGGATGCAAGGGGAGTGTCACCACGGCCAGTTCCAACTCTCCCTGTTCCACCGATTGACAGGCCTTTTCCGATTCCATGAAGCGAATATCCAGTTCAACCTGTGGGTTGTTATCACTATAGCTGCGCAGTACAGCCGGCATCCGATGCAGGCCTATGTGGTGACTGGTGGCCATAGCCAGTGTTCCGCTAACCTTTCCCGTGAGATTGGCAAGTTCCCGGCGGATATCGCTCAATTGGTCAATGATATGCTCCGCTCTCGGTAAAAGATGTCGCCCGGCTTCGGTGAGAAAGACCTGGCGTCCCAAACGATCGAACAAGCGGGTATCGAGTTCGCTCTCCAATGTGGCAATACGCTTACTGATGGCGGGCTGGGTAAGGTAAAGGTGCTCTGCGGCCAGAGAGAAAGAACCGTCATGTGCCACCTGAACAAAGGCGCGAAGGGCGTTTAATTCCATATCTATTCCAAATAAGAATAAAAAAAATGAAAAATATGAATTTGTATTATGTAGCATATTCCTCTATGTTTTTCACGAACTTATATAAATGATCCTTACGAGGTTATGAGAGATGAAGGCCAAGACCCTTTACGACAAATTGTGGGAATCCCATGTGGTGCGTACGGAAGAGGACGGCACATCACTGATCTATATTGATCGCCATCTGGTACATGAAGTCACCTCGCCCCAGGCCTTCGAAGGTCTGCGCCTGGCCGGGCGCAAACCCTGGCGGGCCGAGGCCAATTTGGCAACGCCCGACCATAATGTACCCACCACGCCTCGACAGGGTGGGGTAGAAGCCATCGAGGACCCCATTTCTCGGATTCAGGTCGAGACTCTGGATACAAACTGCAAAGATTTCGGGATTACGGAATTCAAGATGCTCGATCCAAGGCAGGGTATCGTGCATGTCGTTGGCCCTGAGCAGGGTGCGACATTGCCGGGTATGACTGTTGTGTGTGGTGACTCCCACACCTCCACCCATGGCGCATTGGGTGCACTGGCCCATGGGATAGGCACCTCTGAGGTTGAGCATGTGCTCGCTACCCAGTGCCTGATCCAGAAGAAATCGAAGGCGATGCAGATACGGGTCGAGGGTAAGTTGGCGCCTGGCG
>JASFJX010000474.1:0-3997 GCA_050119385.1 Candidatus Thiodiazotropha sp.
CAAGGACGGTGTTACCAACTGGGATGACATGTTGGGTGAGCCAAAGGGTGATGACGCAACCGAAGAAGTGGAGGCGCTACAACAGGACGAGATGGGATTGCTTGCCTTCACCATAGGTGGATTAAGCATCAAAGAGGCAAGTCTGGTTTGGGACGATCAATCCACGGGTGAGCGTTACCAGGTTGATAATATTCACCTGGAGACCGGTAAGCTGGCCCCGGGTCGCAGTGTGGATTTACGCTTTCGCATGGACCTTGAGAGCCAGAAGCCGGTATTGAAGGGAGGTATCAAACTGATTTCCCGGGTGTTGGTGAATCCGGATGATCAGATGTTCAGCGCGCAGGATCTGCAACTGGTCGTCGATCTAGCCGGTGAGGGTATTCCTGAGGATGGTATAAAAGCCATGTTGGAGACCGATCTACAGGTCAATCTGGCGACTAATACCCTGGATCTGCATGAACTGGAACTGACTTCAGGCAAACTGAAGCTCAGTGGCGATCTGCAGGGTGAAAATATCCAGACCAACCCAGCCTTCAAAGGTAACTTCAACCTGGCTGAATTCAATCTGCGTGACTGGATGACAGAGTTCGGCCTGCCGGTACCGGATACAGCAGACGATGAGGTGTTGCAGTCCCTTCATGTGACGTCGGATTTTAGCGCCACTCTGGATAAGCTGGTGCTGCAGAATCTGCTGCTGGAGTTGGACCAGACAAGGCTCAAGGGTGAGTTCGAGATGGTCAACTTTGAGTCGCCCGTCTACCTCTTCGATCTTTCACTCAACAGCATTAATGTGGATCGCTATCTACCACCGAAAGCCGAAACGAGCCGTGGGTCAGGCAAGTCAGCGAAAGGTGGCTCGGAGAATGAGCCTCTCTTCCCGAATGAGATTTTGCGTAAATTGCGCCTGGATGGCGCTATAGGCATCGACAGTATCGTCATTAATGGGATGCATGCGGAGGCGATACGGTTCAAGGTGCGAGGGCGTGGCGGCAAACTGAATTTCGACCATGAAGTGGGGCGTTTTTACGATGGTCTGTTGCGTGGGGATGCGCAGCTGGACGTCACTGGTGAGCGAGCGGCTTTGAAGGTCAATCAGAAGGTATCGAGAATTCTCTCAGGTCCCCTGCTGCTGGACCTGACCGGCAAGGATACCCTGCTGGGCAGTGGCGATCTCGATATGCAGCTCACGAGCCGGGGCAACACCGTGAAACAACTCAAGCGCGGTCTCAACGGTCAGCTCTCCTTCGATTTCCGTGATGGTGCGGTGAAGGGATTCAATCTGGCAAAGATGATTCGAGATACAAAATCCAGGCTGAAGGGTGAGAGTGCTGTAGTGCTGAATGAAGCGGAGCAGACCGACTTCTCGGAACTCAGCGGTCGCGCCACCATCGTCAACGGCGTGGTAAACAACCAGACTCTGCTAGCCAAATCCCCCTATCTTCGCTTGGAGGGCAGCGGTAAGGTATACCTGTTGGATGAGCGGGTGAAATACTCTGTTCGACCGGTAATCGTCAATACTCCGTCAGGCCAGGGAGGGGAGGCGCTGGAAGACCTGGTCGGCATTCCCATCCCGGTCAAGATCAAAGGTAACTGGAACAATCCCAATTTCTCCATAGAGCTGGCGAAGATACTGGAGGAGCAGCAGAAGGAGAAACTCAAGCAGAAGCTCGATGAAAAGGTGGATGAGAAGATCGGTGAAAAACTGGAGGAGAAGGTGCCGGACGAACTCAAGGACAAGCTGAAGGATAAGCTGAAAAATCTCTTTTAATGGCGGCGAAAGGGAAACGAACTCAAGCGGCAGCCACAATTGCCTTACCTGAAAACGCGGCAGGCTTTTCGCGGCGTGTACTGGGCTGGTTCGAGCGCCATGGCAGAAAAGATCTTCCCTGGCAGCATCCGCTCGATCCCTACCGCATCTGGGTCTCCGAGATCATGTTGCAGCAGACCCAGGTAAACACGGTCATCGGCTACTTCGATCGCTTCATGCAGAGTTTCCCCGATATTGCCACCCTGGCTGCCGCCGATCTGGACAGAGTCATGCATCACTGGTCCGGGCTTGGCTACTATGCCAGGGCGAGGAACCTGCACCAGACGGCAAGGGAGGTCATGACCCGGCATGCTGGGGTGCTGCCGGATGATGTGGAGTGTCTACAAACCCTGCCCGGTATCGGTCGTTCAACAGCGGGGGCGATCCGTTCCCTCGCATTCGGCGCATATGCCCCAATCCTCGATGGCAATGTAAAACGGGTTCTGGCGCGCCACTTCGCCATCCCGGGCTGGCCGGGTAACAGTGCGGTACAGAAACAGTTGTGGCAGTTGAGCGAACGACTGACCCCACGCCGGCATACAGCGGCATACAACCAGGCGATGATGGATCTGGGTGCTACCCGCTGTGTTCGGGGCAAGCCGCTCTGCAGCGACTGTCCCTTGGCGCGAACCTGTCAGGCACTGGCCGAGGGGGAGGTCACCCGTTACCCCGCCCCCAAGCCGAAAAAGGCACTACCGGTGCGTGCCACCCGCATGCTGATCCTGACCGATACCGATGGGGATGTCCTGCTGGAGCAGCGTCCGCCCAGTGGTATCTGGGGCGGTTTATGGAGTCTGCCCGAGTGCCCGCCGGAACAGCCGTTACAGGCCTGGTGTAGGGAGGAGCTCGGCTATGAAGTGGAGGAGCGAGACAATCTGCTGACCAGGCGCCACAGCTTCTCCCACTTTCACCTGGATATCACACCTGTCCTGGTTGGGGTGAAAAACCCTGCAAAGGGCCTCATGGATAGCGGTTCCAGGGTCTGGTATAACCTGTCACAGCCCGATGACCGGGGGCTGGCCGCGCCGGTCAGCCGCATCCTGCGAGAGATCGGCAGGCCGAATAATGAAAACTCATCCATAGGAGAGGCAGTATGAGCCGTACCGTGCAATGTGTCAGACTGAAACGCGAGGCCGAAGGGCTGGAGCGCCCCACCTACCCCGGTGAACTGGGGCAGCGCATCTTCGATAACGTTTCCAAGGAGGCCTGGCAGGAGTGGCTCAGACACCAGACCATGCTGATCAACGAGAACCGCCTCAGCCCGGTCGACCCCAATGCGCGTAAATTTCTCGAACAGCAGATGGAACAGTTCTTCTTCGGCGAAGGCGCGGAACTACCGCCCGATTACCGTCCCCAGTAAGGACGCAGACTTGACTCCATCAGGTAACCTAGGTTTAATACGCCCTCTTCTCTAAGGCCAGGTAGCTCAGTCGGTAGAGCAGGGGACTGAAAATCCCCGTGTCGGCAGTTCGATTCTGTCCCTGGCCACCATCTATACGGGACGCATTCAACGTCCCAATGGTTGACCAGGTATCAGAGGCAAGACACCCGGTAATACGTTGATTTCGTGGGTTGGCTGCAACCAGCCCACGACTTTTATTCCAAGTGTTCACCCCACATCGAACCGGTTTCGGACCTTCAAAACAGGCCATCGGTGTCAGTAGCACCACTCCCCGGTAATACGTCAGCTTTGTTTAGCACATATATAATAAACCCGCAAGTTATACGGTGCTGCGTTCGTATTGAGTGCGATTTAAAAATTTATAGCCAATGGTGTCGAGTGTTCGATGGGTCACTACTCAATCGCTGGATCGGTACTCTGAACACTGATAGATTGAACCCACCTTTTTCGTTCGAATTTCTTCTCGTTTATGGACGCGTAGACAGGCCTGTTGCCGCTGAGAAGGATCAAGGCATCGGTGATCATCTGCGGGTGAACAGACGCCCAGGCTATCCATCTGCTCTCTCCCCGCACCTTTTCAACCAGACCCAGTTCCGGTGGGTCCTCATAGACGGGGTAGTTCCTCCCGCGATATTGCCTGTATTCATGGAACCCGTCTTTGCTCTTTCTGTGCAAGTCCTTGATCCTTTGTCCAAGTATGCCGGTGTCACTGGACCCACCGAGCAAAGTGATTTCATAGCGCTCCCCGGCACGATCCTCCGGATCGGTGCAGAGGCCTTTCAACTCCA